>JBATIW010000480.1:0-7111 GCA_049668005.1 Maribacter sp. | reverse complement strand
AATAATTCGTTTGCCTACACCAATATTCAAGTCACTAATTTGGCATTGGTGGAGACCCATTCCCAGTCGCAACATATCTTCCAGGTTATTGACAGGAACAATGGTCTACCAAAGAAAGATGCGGAGTTGAAACTGAGGTATCAGGAGAACTACGACCGTGCTTTCGTAACAAAATCGTTTACTACAGACAAGCTAGGGATAGTCAAGATTCCCTTACCCAGTAAGCGATGGACGAGTATACGTACAACCATTTCAGCTGGTGATGATACCGCTTATTTTGGTGACTACTACATCAACAAAAAATCAAATTCCAGAATACTACATTCTGTAAATTACAATGCTTTTTTATTCACGGACCGCAGTATTTACAGACCTGGTCAACCCTTGTATTTTAAAGGAATTGCCATTGTCCATGAAAAAGAGACCTCAAAGGTGCAACCTAATACAACGGTTATGGTTACCCTAAGAGATGCCAATTATCAAGAAGTCGCCCAACAAGATTTTACCACCAATGAGTTCGGTTCATTTACTGGAGAATTCATTTTACCCAACAACGGACTTACAGGAAATTATTCTTTAATGGTAAGTTCAAAAGCCATCAATGTTAATGCGAATGTCGAGTTCTCAGTGGAGGAGTACAAACGCCCAAAATTTGAAACTTCTTTTACACCAATAACGGATACTTTTAAGGTAAACGATAGCATTAACCTAACTGGAAAAGCAACCGCTTATGCTGGAAGCAGTATTACCAATGCCAAAGTAACCTATAGGGTAAAAAGGGTAGTAAAATTCCCTGGATGGTACTACTGGCACCGACCTTCCTTTAATTCAACACCGCAAGAGATTGCCCATGGCGAAACCATGACCGATGCTTCGGGTGAGTATAAAATCAGTTTCAAGGCCATCCCCGACAATTCGGTTGAGAAAGAAAGTCTGCCCATTTTCAATTACGAAGTCATTGCCGATGTTACCGATATAAATGGAGAAACCCATAGTACGACCACAACGGTTCGCGTAGGTTACCATGCCATGACCGCCAATATTTATGTTGAGGAAACCTTGAACAAGGATAAAAAAGACAATATCATTTCGATAAGCACTCAAAACCTTAACGGACAATTTGTTCCAGCTAAAGGCGCAATAAAAATCTACAAACTAAAAGCACCATCGAATGTTCTTAGAAAAAGACCCTGGGATGCCCCAGATTACGAGGGGTTCGCTAAAACAAAATTCCATCAGCTTTTCCCTCATGATGCTTTTAAAGATGAACATATTCCCGAAAACTGGGAAATGGGAAAACTGGTAATGGAACAATCATTTGACACTGATAATTCTACTGAAACAAGTCTTGGAAACATCAAAAAATGGGTTTCTGGCAAATATATCATCGAGCTCGAATCAAAGGATAAATTTGGGCAGGTTGTAAAGGATTTGGCAACATTGATTTTATTCAGTGAAAAGGAAAAGCAACTGGCAGACAAGCAACTTTTTCATATAAAAACGAACAAGGGCAGTTATGCCATTGGTGACAAGGTTGAATTGACGCTACTATCAGCTGCCGAAAACCTGAATGTTACAGTTACCATTGAAAAAAACCGAAAAATCATTGCTACTCAATTGATACCATTGCGTAATGATGCTAAAAACATAACTATTCCCGTAACTAATGATGACTTAGGCGGATTCGCCATTAATTATAGTTTCTCGGCCTATAATTCCTTTGTTTCAAGCTCAATTCCGATTGTGGTTCCTTACCCCAAAGCTGATTTGGAAATAGAGACCTTGACTTTCAGGGATAAACTAAAGCCCGGTAAGGATGAAACATGGAACTTTAAAATCAAAGGGCCTAAAGGTGAAAAAGTGACGGCAGAATTGCTGGCAAGTATGTATGACGCCTCTCTGGATGCATTTAGAGGCCATTATTGGAGTTTTACTCCTATTCATAGACCAACGTATTATTCAAGTTATTATAGTAATGCCAATCAGAGCTTTGGCAATACATCGTTTAGGGTATATAATGACCATACCTACCAAAATAGTTATAAACCGCAATATTTTGATTCATTTGATTGGTTTGGTTTGCATTTTGGTTATGGGTACGGTCTCTATAGAGAAAGAAGAATGATGAAAAGTGCAGCACCTATGGCTGCCATGGAGGTTTTGGAAGACGGCGAGGCATTGAACGAAGTAGTTATTACTGAAAATGATCTTGAGGGAATTGCTGTAGGAGTTGGAATCGCAGATGAACCTAGTAAAGTAAATAAGCAAGACGAAAATCTGGGCGATGTACAAATCCGTAAAAACCTTCAGGAGACCGCTTTTTTCTTTCCACAATTGCAAACAGATAAGGACGGGAATGTTTCTTTCAGTTTTACCACACCAGAGGCCTTGACCAAATGGAAACTGCAATTATTGGCACATACCAAAACATTGCAAAGTACAGTCCACACCTTGGAAACAGTGACCCAAAAAGAATTGATGGTAATACCAAATGTTCCAAGATTTTTAAGGGATGGTGATGAAATTGTTATTAGTACAAAAATTGCGAACCTAACCGATAAATCACTTTCAGGAATCGCACGGTTGGAATTGACTAATGCAATGAATGGTAAATTGGTTTCGCATAATTTATTGATTAATGAAGCCAAAGGACCAAAAGACGGAATAGCTTTATCTGGGCGGCAGTCGTTCCAAGTGGATTCTTTGGGGAATACGCAGGTATCATGGCGCTTGAAAATTCCATCAGACATTCAGGCAATCCAATATAAGATCATTGCCAAGGCAGGTGACTTTAGCGATGGTGAACAAAATATAATACCTGTATTGACCAATCGCATGTTGGTGACCGAAACGTTACCCATGTGGGTGCGCAGTAACCAAACCAAGACCTTTGTTTTGGAAAAGTTGAAAGACAATGTTTCAACTAGTTTGAAGCACCATAAACTTACATTGGAAATAACATCGAACCCGGCATGGTATGCTGTTCAGACACTACCCTATTTAATGGAATACCCCCATGATTGTAATGAGCAGATTTTTTCAAGATACTACGCCAATACCTTGGCTAGCCATATCGCAAATAGCAATCCTACTATTCAGGAGGTGTTTGACCAATGGGTAAACTCCGATGCCTTATTAAGTAATTTGGAAAAGAACCAAGAACTAAAATCCTTATTGATTCAAGAAACCCCATGGCTGCGTGATGCGCAATCTGAAACTGAACAAAAAAAGCGCATCGCCCTGCTGTTCAATTTGAATAAAATGAAGAATGAGCAAACAAATGCCTTGAATAAATTGAATCAGAACCAAATGTCTTCTGGAGCATGGGCTTGGTTTAAAGGGGGTCGTGAAAACCGTTTTATTACCCAGCATATTATAACGGGACTTGGTCATTTAAATCATCTTTCTGCCACATCGAGCCCCTCGACTCCGCTCGGGACAGGCTCCGTCGAGATGCAAAACGATATGATTCTAAAAGCTGTTCGCTATTTGGACCAGGAATTTGTAGCGGAATATGAGCGTATGAGAAAATATACGAAGAACATCAACGATGACCATTTGAGCTATCTACAGATGCACTACTTGTACATGCGTAGTTTCTTTGACCATGTCAAAACCTCGAAGAAGGTAGATGGAATTATGGACTATTATCAGGGTCAGGCCAAAAAATATTGGACAAAACGAAGTCTGTACGGCAAGGGGATGTTAGCCCTGGTTTTATATCGAAAGGGAGATATCAAAACATCAAATAAGATACTACGCTCTTTAAAGGAAAACAGTATCAATTCCGAGGAATTGGGAATGTATTGGAAAGAAAACACTGGGTCCTGGTATTGGCACCAAGCACCTATTGAAACCCAAGCATTAATTATTGAAGCATTCTCAGAAATCGAAAATGACATCAAGACAATTGATAATCTTAAAATCTGGTTGTTGAAAAACAAACAGACCAATCAGTGGAAAACGACCAAAGCAACCACCGAAGCAGTATATGCGCTTATGTTACAAGGAAGTGATTGGCTTTCAGCCTCTGACGCTGTTGATGTTTTGGTAGGAGGCGAAAAGATTGAGCCATCCAAATTGGAGAATGTCAAAGTCGAGGCTGGAACTGGTTACTATAAAACTTCTTGGAACACTAATGAAATTGAATCCAAAAAAGCTGAAGTGAAACTTACCAAAAAAGGGGATGGAATTGCCTGGGGCGCTATGTACTGGCAATATTTTGAGGATTTGGATAAGATTACATCGGCCGAGACACCCTTAAAGTTGAATAAAAAGTTGTTCTTAAGACAATTTACAGATACAGGGGAGGAGATCTCCGAAATTGTAAATGAGACAAAATTAAAAATAGGCGATTTGGTTCGTGTGCGTATAGAACTCCGAGCAGATAGACCCATGGAATTCGTTCATATGAAAGACATGCGAGCTTCTGGTTTAGAACCCATAAATGTGCTGTCAAAGTATAAGTGGCAAGACGGTTTGGGTTATTATGAAAGCACCAAGGATGCCAGCACCAATTTCTTTTTTGATTATTTACCAAAAGGCGTTTTTGTATTTGAATACGATTTGCGTGTGAACAACTCAGGTGATTTCAGTAACGGGATTACCACTATTCAAAGCATGTATGCTCCGGAATTCAGTAGCCATAGTGAGGGTCTTAGAATAAACATTTAATAAGAAAAGCATATAAGTCGCTGAAAGTAAAACAATTGCATTTCGACCAAAGGTTTGATTTTTGTTATCTTTGAGTATTAACAACTAAACCAATGTCATATGAATTCAAAAGTTATTATGGTGCTGAGAATACTTCTTGGCCTTTTCGTTCTTGTTTTCGGATTAAACAAGTTTTTTCATTTTATACCCATGGAAGCTCCAACCGGTGATGCAGGGGCTTATTTTGGAGCTCTAATGTCTTCAAAAACTTTAATTCTTGTGGCAATTGTTGAAATTGTAGCAGGGATATCACTTCTGTTTAATAAATATGCAGCTTTAATGCTTCTTATTTTGATGAGTGTTTCAATAAATGCGGTATTGTTTCACGCAATATTAGATCCAGCCAATATTATGGGAGCAGCAGTTCTTTTAATATTGAATGTTATTTTGTTATACGCTTATAAAGACAAGTATAAAGATTTGCTTAACGGCTAATCACAAAATTTATAATACTTCTATGCGGTTTTAATGAATTCATTGAAGCCGCATTTATTTTTTGCTCTTAGGCGGATATTTTGACAATACTTTTACCACAATTTCCTTGAGTTTCTTTTCCCGTTCTATGGGAGTCGCATTCTCATTGAAATTGCTTTTGCTTGTGGCTTGCCAAAACAACATGTCTTTCTGACTATCCACAAAATCAAATATAATTTCGCGTTGAATATTTGATTGTCCAATGGGTATTCCCACAGAAACGCCTCCACCGACATTTCTTCCAGTACCGCCTACTCCTACTCCCACAGTATTATTCCTGGGTGTTTGGTAGATTCCACTTTCTATATTGATAAGAAAATCTGGTTCTTCGGAGAGCAATACACCTTCAGTTTGCATAGCTGCATCCAAAATCTTGATGAATCTTTTTTCCTCCAATTCACTCAAACCTGTCTCTAAATCAGAAAAATAGTTATAGGTTGAGTAGTTCGAAAAATCGGTTTCCTTTTCATAGTCTGTTTGCACGCGAACAACATGGCAAGACGTGAATAAAAGCACCAACAGCATGTAACCTATGCCTTTCATTAGCATCGTTTTACATAAATTTAAAGAAAAATTGTACAGATATGTGCTTAAGTGAGGTTTAATCGTTCAACAGCACCCAGAGTCTATCCTTTAATTCTTGGATTCCTAATTGCGAAACTGAGGAAATAAACAGATAAGGAATATCGGCAAAATCCTTATCCAATTCAATTTTCATTTCGCCCATCAATTCTTCATCGAGCATATCACTTTTGGAAATGGCCACTAATCTTTCTTTGTCTAACAGCTCCGGATTATATCTTCTTAACTCATCCAAAAGAATTTCGTATTCCTTGCTTATGTCATTACTATCTGCCGGAATTAAAAACAAGAGGGTAGCATTTCGTTCAATATGCCTCAAGAAATAATGCCCAAGCCCTTTACCTTCTGCTGCACCCTCAATAATCCCAGGAATATCGGCCATTACAAAACTCTGAAAATCACGGTGTTGCACTATGCCTAAATTGGGTTTCAAGGTAGTAAACTCATAATCGGCTATTTTTGGTTTAGCGGAGGTCACGGCGGCAAGCAAAGTAGATTTACCTGCATTGGGAAAACCGACCAATCCAACATCGGCCAAAACCTTTAGCTCTAGAACAACATCGATCTCGCTGCCTTCAACACCAGGTTGGGCATAACGCGGTGTTTGGTTGGTAGATGTTTTAAAATGCCAATTACCACGGCCACCCATACCACCTTCAACGAGTATTTTTTCTTCACCATCTGTTGTGATTTCGAAAAGTATTTCATTGGTTTCTGGATTTTTAAAAATAGTTCCTAGTGGTACATCCATATAAACATCCTCGCCATCGGCTCCCGTGCTTCTATTTTTGCTCCCATGACCAGCATGACCTGCTTTAAAATGTCTTTTGAATTTAAAGCCTACCAAGGTCCATAGATTTTTATTCCCTCGAACGATTACATGCCCTCCCCGACCGCCATCACCACCATCAGGCCCGCCCTTGGTAATGTATTTCTCTCTATGCAAATGCACAGAACCTTTACCCCCATTACCAGAGCTAGCATGAATCTTTACGTAATCTACAAAGTTGCCTTCGGTCATAAATAATCTATTTGTCATTCCTGTAAACCTGCCTGTCGGTTAACATACTGTAGGTATGCAGACAGGAGCAGGAATCCATTATCATTGGCAGTCAAAGAATTATCAACTGTTCTTGGTCACTAACTGGTGGGCTTAAACGGATTAGGCTTAGGGTAACTACAATTCCTCTATTACCTTCCCCAATCGGTAGGTAATATCCTCGATGGCACCTATGCCATTTACACTATGGAATTTACCTTGGGTTTCATAGTAGGCTTGTAATGGAGCTGTTTTTTCGTTATACTCCTCAAAACGATTCCTGATTTTAGACTCATCCTGATC
>JBATIW010000479.1:0-3736 GCA_049668005.1 Maribacter sp. | reverse complement strand
GTTCTCTCCAGATAACGGAATTCCATCAACCACAATTAATGGATTGTTGTTTGACCGGATGGAATTGGATCCGCGAATGTTGATGGAAATCCCCGCTCCGGGTTCTCCACTGGTCTGCTGGATGTTTACACCGGCAATCTTACCCTGGATCAATTGTTCAGGTGAGGCAATGACACCAACGTTGAAATCTTCCGCTCTAACAGCTGTTAAAGCTCCCGTTGCATCTTTTGCCTTTATTGTACCGTAACCAATAATTACGACCTCTTTCAATGCGTCGGAATCTTTTTCGAGGGTAACGCTTATGGTTGATTTTCCATTCGCAGGTACCTCGACAGAACGATACCCGACGTAGCTGTATACTAAAGTGGCCTCATTCGCTACATTATTTAAGGTATAATTACCATCAAAACCTGTCTGTGTACCGTTGGTAGTTCCTTTTTCTAAAACACTAACCCCGGGTAGCGGACCATTGGCATAAGAAACATTACCTGACACATCCTGAGCCAGAGACAAGCTGAAACTTAGAAGGGCTCCTGCTACAAGCAAGTATTTTAGAAACGAAGTCTTCATATTTTAGTAGGATTACTATATAAAATTATCGTCCAGCTATTAGAAAACCGGCTTTCAAACCAAACTCGGAATTCCCAGTAATGTCAATAAAATTGATGGTAGTTAACCAACCTTTTAGCACTATTTTATACGAATTGCCTTCTTTTCATATATAATGGATTTATTTATGGCAAATTTTCTACAATGGTATAGGTACTCCCCTTAACTTTAAAGGTGTCGCCCTCCACCCCTGTATCATCACATTTTTATAGTGACACCATTGGCAGCCAGGTAGATGGGGCCCGAATCCGAATCCTTGGAACATCCTAGGCATAGTATTGCTATTCATAAGAATATATTTCGGTAAACATTCATAGCCACTTATTGCTTTTTGGTGCACCGTAACTATAAATGTATCTAACACCTCTGAAGTATAAAATGATTTTTGTCATACACCTAAAAAGGAATAGTGCCGCGTATAGTTTATGACCCCTTATCAATAGAACTCCGAATAAGATAATCCCCAAATCTTAATTTTATGAAGAACTTTACATTTTAACGTTGTGTTTGTGGCATTGATGCTACTGTTTTCTGTGAACGTTATAGCACAACAAACGAAGACCCCCATATTAGATAGCGTCACAGATGTGGTGGTGGTTGGTCTTTGTTTACTTAGGATGGCTTAGGAGATTCGCAACAATGTATTAAAGTCATTGTTAGCTTTTGCTGTTCATTTTTGAATTGCAATAATTTCATTCTCAATATTTGCCAATATCCGTTCGGAATGCAACTTAATGGCATTATAATGATTATCAGAAGCGTTCCATAGCGTTACGATGTACAATGTCAATCTGTTTTCGAATTGCCTGTCATTAAGAATGTCTCTTATATCACCCTGAAAATTTGACCCATAAGATAACTCTTCATAAACATTACCCGTACCATCATCTCTTAAGATATTAAGAAAAGGAACATGAAAAATAAGAAGTTCAATTATGGCCTTTCTATGTTCAAATGTATCCTCTTCTTGCCTTTTAGCATTCTCCAAAATTACAAACCACTCTGATAGTTGAATTCTTAAGGTTTCATTACTTAAACTAGCAAGATTTCCAGAATTAATTAGATCTTGAAGAATACCAGGACTCGGAATATACCTTGAGGTATTTTTGACGCTTCCAGCTATTAGTGGTGCTAATTCCATTTCTGCTATTACCATTCTCTTCTCTCCAGTTAACTTTAATAATTTTTCTGAAGACGATTTCATAATCTTATAATTCTCTATACTTTCATTTGCTATTACCAAATTTTGAGCAAATTCAGATTTCAGCGCATTTAAGTAACGAATCTCAATTTTCAGGTTTTTTCTAGCTTCATTCCAATTATTAATTGAAAGAGCAATTAATATCCCAATCACCACAAGCAGAATCTCCCCAATAGCATAGCGAGCATATTTCAGTGGCTTGTTGTCGTCAGCTAGTTGTTTGCGAATACGTCTGAAAAAATTAATCATAGATTCTATTATTAATGCCAACACACCACCTGGCCCCTTCACTAAAAATGTCTACCAGACATTTTCTATACGCTCGGTCCTCTAAAGAAGTTGATCATTTAAAGTAAGCGGTTGGTTGTACCCTTAAATATAAGAATTATTAAAAGGTCAGGTTTTGATGGTTTTCCAAAAAAAATTGTGGACACACCTCAACACTTTGATTCAGAACATCCCATTGGGGGTTGTTGGCGGTGTTAATCAAATCTCCTTAGGCACATTACTATAATTGACAAAAAATAGTTAAGTGTATGCAAGAACAAGCAATTACTTATAGCCATTGTTGTGTGTGCGTTCATTCAATAAATCCCACGTCCATTCTACCAAAACCCCTTGTTGTTTTAAAAAGTGTACTATTATCACTCCCATTTGGGCGATGTTTTTTTATCGATATTGCATTGTTAGGGTTTTGATCTCTGTTCATAGGGTCTGGATGATATATATATTTACCATCAGTAGACCATGTCGGGTCATCTCCGAAATCTATGGCAGTTAATTCTGTTCCATCGGTATTCATTACACATATTTTCCAACTTTGAACTATCAATTGATCTCGAGGGCCACCATCTTGATTTAACTCATTCATTTCTACCCCGCTCCAAAGAGCAATCTTACTTCCATCAGGAGACCATGATGGAACTTTTTGCTGGATATTGGCTTGAATATTACTGTCATAAGCTATAGTTGTCAATTGAGTAAGATTCGTTCCGTCAATATTAGCTTTCCAGATTTCAAATTGATCATGTCCAGATCTATCAGAAGCAAAAGCAACTTGACTGCCGTCTGGTGATATTGTGGGCACCACTTCTGAGTAACTCCCAGTCTCATTTATTAATGCTGTCTTGTTAAAGCCTTTCGCTTCCATTATATATATTCTCTGAGGTATTGTTCCATTAAGTGTCGGAGTATGTGTATAAAGAATATGATTCCCGTCTGGTGTCCAAACCGGAGTAATATTGATTCCTCCTGAAGTCAGAAGTTGGTTTTCGGTTCCATCAATATTAATTAGATAGATATCTGCAGAGATATTGCTTTCTTCAACATAGGCTACCTTTTTACCATTTGGCGAAATAGCTGGCATCCAGCTCTTATTTGAGTTAAATGTCAATTGAGTTGGGTTTGAACCATTAATATCGCGAATGAAAAGCTGGAGTGTTCCATTAACATCCTCCTCGGAGACAATTATTTTTTCGATTAAATTTGAATCTGTAAGACTACATTCAGTGTCACATGAAACATGTGATATGCAAAGGATAAAGCCAATTAAGGTTAACATTTTTTTCATTGTTATTATTAGACTGATACTTTATCATTTTGGTTACAATTAATATGTTACAAAATGCTGACTAACGAATTTTTTAGTACAAAAATCGACCTAAAAAATACGATTTTAGTCTTTTTTGACTATTATCAGTTCTTCCATGACTTTAGGTTCAGAATGACACACAATGACCTGCTAAACGCAGTTCGGTGATTTCTACGGAAATATAGTAAAATCGAATAACTATGATAAGGGAATCTGACTTTGTTGCGGTGATTTTTCCCTTGTCATAGGTTTTCAAGAAGGCCGCGTAGCGGTCGTATCTTGTTGATTTCACGTTATTGGGAGTATAAATTACCGGGCCAAATTGCTTTTAGCTA
>JBATIW010000478.1:0-2038 GCA_049668005.1 Maribacter sp. | reverse complement strand
CGCACTAAATTAAACTACTGGAAAAACAGGACGGCTATGTATTGTTATCCCGTTGTTTTAGTAATTCTTCGTTTAAGGAGGCGAAAAGAGAATTAAGTGCAAAGCATTGTACTTTTCAATTCCCTTTATTTAACTTGTTAATACTAGCGTAGTTTGCTGAGTACATACCAATTAATGGAATAGTACCATTATAATAAAATAGGAAAGGACGAAACATATGAATTAATGTCCGAAAGCGTACTTTTTTATACCAAGGTTTTACAAATCAACAATTAAATTGTTTGAAGACGATTAAGTAAAGATCCCCTATGTGCTTTGCCCAGGGGAATTACCTTTCTATTTATCTCCAAATGACCCTCAGCTACAACATCAAGTTTGGCAATATTGACCATATAAGACCTATGAACCCTTAGAAATTTATGTCTGGGTAGTTTTTCCTCCATTGTTTTTAGAGTGGCCGTAATGAGGTAATGATTACTAGCAGTTACAATTTTACAATAATTACGGTCTGCCTCAATATAAAGAATGTCAGCAAGTAATAATTTGTTCATTTTACCATTATAGCGAATAAATATACGATCTTCCAACACTTCAATGGGCAAATCAGCATTGAATGCTACCGTCTTGTTTTCTTTCAATTGCTCAACTACCAAGGCAAATGTGCGCTTTAGTTGTACTGAATTCAAGGGTTTCGGAATGAAGGCATATGGGCGGGTTTCTTTTGCTCTCTGAAAAGAGGCTTCATCTGTATTGGCAGTAAGATATATGATGGGTATGTTTATTTTTTGTTGAATTATTTTTGCCGTTTCAATACCATCCAGAGTGCCGCGCAGATTAACATCCATAAGAATAATATCCGGGGTATTGACTTTGGCATGAACCACAGCTTCTTCCCCCCTGGTTTCTATACCTGTAATTTCATACCCCAAATTGGTAAGTTGCAAACAAATATGTGCGGCGATAATCATATCGTCCTCTACCACTAATATTCTAACCTTATTTTTCATGATTAAGCTGCTTTAAAATGCTGAAATTCAAAGGATACCATAGTTCCATTTTCTATATCCAAATTCATTTTACCTTCAAGTTGCCTTGTTAATAATTGAATTAGTTTGGTGCCAAATCCCGTACCAATACTTTCTTCTTTATCGTTCTTTCCAATGCCGTTATCAGAAACTTTTAAAAACAATTGGGAACCTTCTTTCCTCAATCCTATTTTTATTATCCCTTTTTGATTATTGGGAAAAGCATATTTTAGGGAATTGGTTACAAGTTCATTTACGATTAAGCCAATGGGAATGGCAGTATCCACATCCAATTCCAGGCCATTCATTTCAAGATACACCTCTACCCGATTCCCTGCATCAAAGACATTTATGACATAGTTCGCCAATTCCTCAAAATAAGACTTCATTTCAATAGTAGAAAGGCTTTTTTGTTGATACAATTTTTGATGAATCATACTCATACTCTGTATCCTATGTTTACTTTTCTGCATAGCATCAACGATTTTTGGGTCGTTGATTTCAGCAGATTGCAATGCCAAAAGGCTTGAAACTATCTCTAAATTATTCTTGACTCTATGATGTATTTCTTTCAACAGAAATTCATTTTCATTATTCTTTTTTTCTAATAATTTATTTTGTTTGATATTGTTTTGTACCGCCTTATATAGCAATACCAAATAAAGGGCCAGTAATAAAACAACAATAATAATCAGTGTTTGTCGCGTACGTTGTCGGTTAATCTGGGCTTCCTGGAGTTGTATGGTGGTCTCCTTTTGGGCCACATCAAATTCAGTCCTAAGCAAAGAGGTTCTTTGGTCGGCCGCTGCTGTAAAAACCTTGCTCTTTAAATTATCATACTCAGCAAATGCTTGGTATGCCTCCTGGTAATTATGGTTCCCCGCATAAGCTTTCCCCAAGGTTTCATAGGTCTGACTTAGGTAAAATGCATCCTCAAAATCTTCAGAGGCAATTGCGATACTTTTATTAAGGCTTTCAATTGCAGAAACATATTTGCCCTGAATGTTCTGAAG
>JBATIW010000477.1:0-2414 GCA_049668005.1 Maribacter sp. | reverse complement strand
ACCGACTCTCACAAAGTCTTGCTGCTGAATGTGCATCCTTGGACGTCTATTCCGGTTCCAGTAAATTGGTAATAAACGAAGGTCAGGATATTGCATTTAGGGGATCATTAAGATTTAGTTCTATACGAGTTAGTGGTTCCTTACTTATGTGTGGGTCTTGGACCGTCAGAAATGATGTTGATGTAAAGAAAAATGGTCTAATGGAAATGAATGGGACCTTAGTGGTTGGAAGTAATAGCAAGCGCAAAGAAATCAAGGTTGAAGAAGGAGCTGTTCTTCGAATTGAAGGGAACCTCACTATTTATGGTGATTTAGTATTGAAGGACAATTCAACAATCGAATTTATAGGGTCCAACTCGGTGGTAAATATTTTTGGCGATGTTAAAATTGACGATAATGTAACCATTGCTGGGGAATTTGATGATGCCCAAAATAAATTTTAACAGCTATTCAAATACCAATAAAAAAGCCCTGATGACATTAACATCAGGGCTTTTTTATTATCGTATTTCATTCCTAATTCAGCAATTCGGCAACCTTGGCCTCTAAAGCCGGCCCTCTTAAATTCTTGGCAACAATCACTCCGTTTTCATCCAATAAAAATGCAGCCGGGATGGCATCAACATTGTACATTTTCGCAATAGCATCATTAAAATAGGCAACGTTAGAGACATGGTTCCAAGTTAAACCATCATCTGCAATCGCTTTTTTCCAGGCTTCAGCTGTTTTGTCCAGTGAAACTCCGATGATATTCAATCCCTTATCGTGGTATTTATTATAAACCTTCAATACATTGGGGTTTTCTGCCCGACAGGGCCTACACCATGCAGCCCAAAAATCAATTAGCGTGGCTTTTCCTTTGATGTCATTTAAGGCCAGGGTTTCTCCAGTTGGCGTTGGGGCCGAAAAATTCGGCGCTACTGCTCCAACACTGGTATCTTTGGCTTTGGCTTCGCGTTCCTTTAATGCGTCCAATGTTTTCAATAGTTTTTTTGCCACCTCAGTTTCCTTGATTTCCGGCGCAAGTGTATTATATAATTCCTGAAGTTCTTCCGAGTTGGAAGTTCTCATGTTCATTGCTTTGTCAATCAACAAAGCAGAAATCAAAGCATTCGGATTTGATTTTATATAATCGATTTCAAACGTTTCATATTCCTCACGTAACTCATTTAATTCTTCTTTTAAAGAATTGGTGAGCACGGTATCCCCTGTCATACTCGCATTTTTCATATCTTCCTGTATGTTGACAGCCTGCATGGAAACCGCTTTTGACTTCTTTCTATAATCATTTAAGAAATCATTTTGAATTGTCCCCGTAATTTTCGCAAGTCCTAAACTGTCTTTATGTGCAGTAAAGTCTATTTCGCCATTCTCAAGCACAGCGGCAGCATAACCAACATGTTTCTCAATTAGAATATAATGCATCTCAGGCATATCCTTGATGCCGTTAAACACGAACATGCCATTTTCAGTTTTAGCCGTGTCCACTTCAATAAGCTGATTGTTCATTCCGCTCTTCTTTAAATAAACCTCCACGCCATCAGCAATTTCGCCAGTTAATGTGCCATTGATTGTATAGCCTTCTGGTTTGGAATTACAAGAAATAAAAAGGACCAAAGCAACTAGGATAAATAGGGTATTTCTCATTATTGATTAATTTTGATTTGCAAATGTAGTTATATATACGCATAAATAAAAAGCCCTTAACAATTGCTAAGGGCTTAATTTCCTAGTTAATATTTTATGTTTAAAATTGATATCGTATACCAAGGGCAATATCAAAGTCGAAATTATCGGAAAATCCATCATAACCGACCAAACCAATTTCAGGTCTAAAGTCGAGTGAAAGCAATAGGGGTATATCAAAATTATACTCAATACCAATGTTCCCAGCGCCAAATACAAATAGTCCATCATCATCAACAGCGCTATTGGGTATGGCATCAAAATCGACATTTCCCAAACCTCCACCAACTCCATAGTACCAATTAAAATTACCGTCCAATTGATGTACCCATTGGTAAACGCCAGCCAATTTAAAGGCGTTGTAGAGATTGTGATCACGCCAGCCTAAATTCAACTCAAGGCGATTGTATCTGGAAATTGATTTTTGATAAGAAACTTCCGCTCCGAATCCATCACTGTCACCAAGGCGTAAACCTATGGCATGTTCAGCGATTTCCTGTCCGAAAACTGTGGATAATGAAGTAAAACAAGCAATTAAAGTAAGTGTTTTTAAAATTCTCATACGTTCAGATTTAATAGTGTAAAAATAATGAAACTTAACGAGGCTCAAACAATAAAACCCTAAATTAGTATCCAAAATTGTACCAGATTGCTAAAAAATAAAATATTCGAATTGGGGCATACCTTAGATGGAGATATTCTAACTGACAATTTGAGTAAAACACTCT
>JBATIW010000476.1:0-5167 GCA_049668005.1 Maribacter sp. | reverse complement strand
GGTCTAATCGCCTTGATGCTGGCACAAAGAAGTGGGGCAGAAACGATTGACGCCTTGGAAATCGATGAAGACGCGTATGAACAATGTGTGGATAACCTTGAAGCATCCCCTTGGGCAGATCGGTTATTTTGCTACCATGCAGGATTGGATGAATTTTTGGATGAGATCGAAGATCAATATGATTTGATAGTTTCCAATCCGCCATTTTATTCGGAGGAAGTTACGAGTGGAAATAATGCTAGGGACGTGGCCCGACAGAATCAATCACTACCTTTTGATGAACTTATAGTAGGTATTTCAAAGTTGCTTTCCCCTTCCGGTGTCTTTTCCACAATCATTCCGTTCAAGGAAGAGGATCAACTTATTGGGTTAGCAGAACAGATAGACCTATACCCCCAACATATAACAAGGGTAAAAGGCAATCCCATCTCAGAAATTAAAAGAAGTTTGCTTCAGTTTTCCTTCAACAAAAAGGAGGTCTTAAAAGATGAATTGACCATAGAAATTGAAAGGCATCAATACACCCCGGAATATATTGCACTAACGAAGGAATTTTATTTGAAAATGTAGTTCTATTTAAATCTTTTTATTGGTCGTGTCAAACAGGTAGGGCCACCTCCACCTTTAACACTTATTTCTTGCCCGCGATACGTAAAAACCTCACATCCTGCTTTTTCAAGGGCAGTCTGGGTTTTAGGGTTTCCCTCAACCATTACGCATTTTCGGGGTCCTATCGCCAAAACATTGCACCCCATACTTTCAAATTCATCTTCAGGAACTTCAACCAAATCAAAGCCCATTTTTAAAAGCATATTTCTGAATTTAATGGGCATCAATGGGGAATAAACTACTGCCAAATTGGTATCAACGGGGCTTAAAATCGACATTAAATGAAACACATCCTCAACCCCTTTGTAATGCGGTAATTCGGCAACTATCACCTCAACACCTATTGGGGAAAGCAAGGCTTTCAACTGCCTAATTCCTTCTTCATTGGTTCTATAGGAATGTCCCACAGCCAAGGTTCTTTCATTCAACCAGGCCACATCACCTCCCTCAAGCGTCCCCGGGGCTTCGATTTTCCCTAAAACAGGAATATCATTGGCAATAAATATTCTATGCTGGGCATCAGGTTCCAATCTTCTTCCCTCTTTTCCCATGGAACAGATGATCATTCCATGATCTGTGGCAATTGATGCGTCTCGACAGTACATAGAATCCAAAGACAATTGCTCATCTTTCGGGAAGTACTGAATATCCACACCTTTATTTTTTAGAATGGTCTCCAGAGCTATATATTCGATTTTGGATTCCAAAAAGTCGGGCTTGGAAAGATAGTTCAATGACTTCCATTCGCTATTCAATTTCTCCTCATCAATAAAGGCATCTGCTGCAGTTTTAATAAATACCGCAACCATAGGAAGATATTCAGAATGACAGGTATATTCCATCGAGATATTATTATTTGGCATTATTATTCCTCCATTTGACCAGTACATGAAAGGGTATTTCGACCATCAGCATTTTAAACCCCCAAAACACAGCCTTTTACCCCTCCCCATCATAGTGCCAAGCACTAGGACCGTAGTCATCCATAGCCCTGTTTATTAGTTTCTTGGAGTTTAACCACGGTTTCAATATAGAAATAATCCAAGGATAATTGGTTACATTTGAGAAGCATCTTTTGAGATGGACAAATTAAATCCTTTATGAGTTACAACTTCCAAATTAATAAGGACATAACTAAAGCTGAGACGTTACCAGCATCTTTTTATCGGGATCCTGGGATTTTCGAAGCCATCAAAAGCAAGATCTTTTATAAATCATGGCATTGGTTGGGACATCGTGATTTGGTGGATAATCCGCAGCACGTACATCCCATGGTTATATTGGACAAATTTATGACGGAGCCATTGGTTTTGACCAAAGATTTAAATAAAACCATTCATTGTTTAAGCAATGTCTGTACTCATCGAGGCAACCTGGTGGTGAACACTTCGGGAAAGGCCAAGAAATTGATTTGTGGCTACCATGGCAGGAGGTTTACCTTGGACGGCACCTTCGAGCATATGCCAGAATTTAAAGATGCAGCAGGATTTCCCAGACCATGTGACAACATGCACAAATTTGAATTAAGGCATTGGGGACCCTTTTTATTTGCCGGCCTTGATCCATCATTTGAGTTTCAAAAGGTCATCGACACCCTAAATGAAAGGGTTGGATTTTTACCTATGAATGAATTTAAACTTGACAAAAGCAGGTCTAAGGATTATCATGTCAAGGCGCATTGGGCCTTATATTGCGATAATTTTCTAGAAGGCTTTCATATACCCTTCGTACATGATGATTTAAATGCCGTCTTGGATTACGGTAATTACGATACCATTATACACGAGCATCTTAATTTGCAAATTGGCTATGCCGAAGGCACAGATACCGTATTTGACCTCCCCGAAGGCCATATTGATTATGGAAAAGAAATTGCCGCCTATTACTTCTGGGTTTTCCCTAATATGATGTTCAATTTTTATCCATGGGGGCTTTCGGTAAACGTAGTACAACCTTTGGAAATTAATCGTACCAAAGTTTCATTCTATAGCTATGTTTATGATGCCTCTAAGTTGGATGTTGGGGCAGGATCTATTTTGGACAAGGTTGAAATAGAGGATGAAGCGGTTGTTGAAGGGGTGCAAAAAGGGGTACGTTCCCAATTTTATAAAGCCGGAAGATTCTCGCCAACTAGAGAACAGGGCGTTCATCATTTTCATCGCCTTTTGGCCCAATTTTTAAATGCTTAAAAATATAACTATCGCCCTTTGATATGTTATATTTCTTTATTTACCTTTGACCAAAATAAACCAATATGAAGCCCGACTTATTTGAAGCTCCCGACTACTATAATTTAGACGATTTACTATCTGAAGAACATTTATTAGTACGTGACGCTGCCCGTCAATGGGTCAAACGTGATATATCCCCTATCATTGAGGAGTATGCCCAAAAAGCTGAATTCCCGAAACAAATCATTGGTGGATTAGCGGAAATTGGAGCCTTTGGCCCCTATATCCCGGAAGAATATGGTGGGGCTGGTTTAGATCAGATCAGTTACGGACTCATCATGCAGGAAATTGAACGGGGAGATAGCGGTGTTAGATCTACAGCATCAGTACAATCTTCATTGGTTATGTATCCTATTTTTGCCTATGGTTCAGAGGAGCAACGTAAAAAATATTTACCAAAATTAGCAACTGGAGAGTACATGGGTTGTTTTGGTCTTACCGAGCCCAATCATGGATCTAACCCATCGGGTATGGAATCGAAATTCAAGGATATGGGTGACCACTATCTCTTGAATGGTGCTAAATTGTGGATATCAAATTCACCCTTTGCTGATATTGCCGTGGTTTGGGCAAAGAATGAGGAAGGACGCATTCATGGTTTGATTGTAGAACGTGGTATGGAAGGCTTTTCCACACCTGAAACCCATGGCAAATGGTCGCTTAGGGCGTCTGCAACGGGGGAACTTATTTTTGACAACGTCAAAGTGCCAAAGGAAAATCTATTGCCCGGAAAAAGCGGATTGGGAGCTCCGCTTGGATGTTTGGATTCCGCTCGTTACGGCATTGCATGGGGTGCTATTGGCGCAGCGATGGACTGTTATGATACTGCTTTGCGTTACGCTCAAGAACGTATTCAATTTGGTAGGCCCATTGCGGCCACACAGCTACAACAAAAAAAATTGGCCGAAATGATCACCGAGATCACCAAAGCCCAATTTTTGACGTTTCGTTTGGGCCAATTGAAAAATGAAGGCAAAGCGACAACGGCCCAAATCTCTATGGCGAAGCGCAATAATGTTGATATGGCCATTAAGATTGCCCGTGAAGCAAGACAAGTATTGGGAGCTATGGGAATTACCGGTGATTATAGCATCATGCGACATATGATGAACTTGGAAAGTGTGATTACCTATGAAGGAACCCATGATATTCATTTATTGATAACAGGAGCTGATATTACAGGTCACCAAGCGTTTAAATAAATAGGGAGCGGCAAGTCAAAGAGTTACAGACTTCACTATTTATTATCCTCGTTTATAGACCATGAAAATTTCATCGTCAGCAATTTGGGGGTTATCCACAAAAGTAAATTCCAATATATCTGTTTTTATTACATAGGTATACTGCCCTCCGTTCTTGAGTGTAATCACATTAGCTTGTATAGTAAATGGTCCGGCCGCATCAACTAAAAATTTGAATTCCCCCGTATTCCCTACTTCCAGATTGTTTCGCACGAAGGTTATTTTATGACCGCTGAAATCAGGGTTATTTCCAAAAGCACAAAAACAAGACACACTGGTAAGAGTCCATTTACCTTCCAAAGGCGTAATTGGATCATCAATCTTATCATTGGAACATGAAACCAAAAGAAAGGTCAAAAACAATGCTATACATATCCTTTTCATAGTAATTTTTTATTTATAGATGAATGAATAGGCTTTGGTTGCGCAAATAACTACCCACACCTACCGGAAAATTCCTATAAAAACCATTTAAAAAACATAAAAGCACCCTTTCACCACAATATCGCCTTGCTACGCATCATTTCTTTTCATTGAAGGGGATAGTGATCTACATTTACTATGTAATAAAAACGAATTAAAATTTTTCATTTTCATATAGTGTTCTCGTAAAAGAGTCTTATCGTAAAAGGTGGGACTCTTTTTAGTTTACAAGCTTTTTATCGACCCCCTTTTCAAGCAAAAAGTCTATTTTGATGATAAGGTTACCTTATTCCCTTTTAACCCTTTTCCTGATACGGACAATACCATTTGTCCCGCTTCATTGGTAGATTCAACCAATACGACCAATTTACCACTGAATAATTTCATGGTTGGTTTATGGAACATTTCCAAAGAGGTTGGATCCCCATTGCATGCTGCGCGATATTTTCCCTTGCCTTTTACCTTAAAACTCAATTGCTGGGTAGCAGTAGGGCATTCGTTTCCGTCCTTATCAATTACAGATACCGTTACGAAAGCCAAATCCTCTCCATTGGCATCCAACACCTTTCTATCTGGTTCGAGCAAAATTTTATAAGGCTTGCCTGCGGTAAAAATTTCTTTTTCAGCCACCGATTTTCCATTTTCATTAAATGCGATTACTTT
>JBATIW010000475.1:0-3183 GCA_049668005.1 Maribacter sp. | reverse complement strand
ATTTCTTGATTTAAAGTGTTGAAATACCATATCTAACCGCAATCTAGGTTCTAACTGTACAATCCACTTAAAAGTCAAATTGCCAAGTATATTTGATATTTTGTGCCAGAACTCCAAAGAAGATTGTCCCGTAATTTATGTACCACTCGATCGTATTACGACGAAACCCGATAGCAAATGATGCGCGAAGGAATTGTCCTGGATAAATAATAATGCGCCTCCGGACACTCGTTCATACTATTCGTCCTTTATATCCCACGCGATAATTAAAAAAGCAGATCTTGGTAGTTCATAAACGAACTATTACAAATACGTGGATTGTAAAGGTTACAATTTCGCTTCAATACCTAAATACTAAAATGATGAAAAAAATCACTGGATTATTAAGCTTTTTAGCCATTATGGCGTTCATGTTCACTGCTTGTTCCACCGCTCAAAAACCGGAACCAATAGATATGACTGTTCTTAAGGCTGAGATTCAGGCAATGGAAGACGCTTTTGCGGCAGCAGAAAAGGCCAAGGATGCAGATGCGGTTGCCGCTTATTATGGCGAAAACGCCATAAGTTATAGCCGTAATGATAAACCTGTTTCAGGGAAGACAGCCATTAGGGATAGAATCGCCAAACAAATCGCAAATGATACTTTGGGCAATTATAATGTATACAAAGTCATTGACCTGTTTGCCGAAGGAAATACCGCTCTGGAGATTGGTTCCTGGACCGAATTTAATGCTGAGGGCACAGAAACTGAGAACGGATATTATATGTCCTATTTCGAAAAACAGGACGGCAAATATAAATGTGTGCGCGATATGACTGCTACTACCATGCCTGCGAAGGCACCTATGTAAACCGGTAATCGAATCCCATACTTTAAGCTAAGACTTTTGGAGCCTGCACCTTGCAGGCTCCTTTTTTTGCTCGTTCTGGTCCTTTTTTGGTATCAATGCATCGCCGATGTTTTTACATTTCATAGATTTTTAGAGCAATAAAATCCAATTTTACATTTTACATTTAATTCTCCGTATTTTTGCCCCATGGAAACACAGCGACAAAAAAAGATCGGAGGGGTAATTCAGAAGGATATCGTTGATATATTACAACGTGCAGCCATTGGTGGTGGCATGACCGGTGTACTAATCTCAGTATCCAAAGTAAACGTGACCACGGATCTCTCCATAGCCAAAGTATATCTTAGTATTTTCCCGAATAAGGATGCCCAGGAATTAATGGAAGGGATAAAATCCAACCAACCCTTGATCAAACATGAACTTTCGCAGCGAACCAAGAACCAATTGCGAAGGGTGCCTGAGCTTCTATTCTTTTTAGACGATTCCCTGGATTATATAGAGCACATAGAAAAGTCCTTGAAGGGTGAGGAAAACCCCATAGAGAACCGGGATCTGCTCGAAAAAAGAAAAAAGTCCTAGTTAGGGTGAATTTTCCGCTTTACATAGCACAGCGATACCTTAGATCCAAAAGCAGCCAAAACGCTGTTAACATCATTAATTTTATCACTTTTTTGGTGATTGTCATTGGTTCAGCTTCTCTGTTTATTGTTTTATCCGGATTTGCGGGCCTTAAAACATTTAGCCTTTCGTATACCAACATCTTTGATCCTGATTTAAAGGCATCGCCGCTCACCGGTAAAGTGTTTCATATTACCCCTGGGCAGGAAATTGAATTATCCGCTATTGATGGCCTTGTTTCTTACTCCAAGGAATTGGAAGAAAAGGTTTCTTTTACACATAAAGGCAAAAACCACTTCGCCTATATTAAAGGGGTTGATGCTTCTTACAATGCAACAACGGCAATTGATAGTGCCCTGATTTTTGGAAGTTGGTATTATTCCCAACAACAGGGCGTTGCGGGGATAGGGCTTACCAATAAGTTGGGGCTGACCATAAACCAACACAGGAATCCTTTGGTGGTCATTGCGCCGAAACCTGGAAAAGGGTCAATCTCACAATCAAAACCGTATAATGAGTTACCATTGGTGATAAGCGGTGTATATGCCATCGAGGAAACCTTGGACCATAAATATGTGTTCACGGATTTGAACTTGGTGCAAGCACTGCTGGAAAAAGACAGCACAGCGGTTTCTGGAATCAACTTTAAATTATTTCCTGATGCCGATACTCCAGAATTACGAAATGAAATTGCCGCGGTTTTTGACAATACGATAGTACTCAAAAACAGGGAGGAACAGAACAGCACCCTTTATCGTATGCTCAATACCGAGAACTTGGCGACCTATCTTATTTTTACCCTGGTCTTGATTATTGCGCTTTTTAATGTTGTTGGCGCCATCATTATGATGATTTTGGACAAGCAACAAAACTCCAAAACACTCTACAGTTTAGGCTCCACAATTAAAGACCTGCGAAGAATATACTTTGTCCAAGGCGTCATAGTCACATCCGCTGGCGGACTCATTGGTGTACTTTTTGCTTCTTTATTGATATGGTCACAATTGGCATTCGGGTGGCTAAAAATAACCCCCAGCTTGGCATACCCAGTAGAATATCAATGGATCAATATTGTGATTGTCCTAGCCACCATCGTGGTATTGGGTATTATAGCATCAAAGATCGCGAGTAGTAGAATTACCAAAAAGTTGATTGCCTCCTAGGCACCATCAAAAACATGATCCCCGAACTTTTCCAAGACTTCATCAAAGGCGGCAAATACGTCTGCCGATGCATCGCTAGTAACCATTTTCATACGGTATTCCTTGAAATTGGGAATACCCTTAAAGTAATTGGTATAATGGCGGCGGGTTTCAAAAACACCCAATATTTCGCCTTTCCAGGCAATGGCCATTTGTAAATGCCTGCGAGCAGCTTCGACCCGCGCTTGCATAGTAGGCGGAGCTAAATGGGTACCTGTTTTAAAGTAGTGTTTTACCTCATTGAAGAACCATGGGTAGCCTATACTGGCTCGCCCAATCATGGCGCCATCCAAACCATACACATCCCGCATTTTCATGGCAGCCTCCGGGGAATCTATATCACCATTCCCAAAAACCGGTATATGCATGCGTTGATTGTTCTTTACCTCGGCAATCGGCGCCCAATCCGCATTCCCTTTATACATTTGTGCCCTTGTTCTGCCATGAATGGCGATGGCCTTGCACCCTACATCCTGTAAACGCTCGGCAACCTCAACGATCTGTATTGAATC
>JBATIW010000474.1:0-4532 GCA_049668005.1 Maribacter sp. | reverse complement strand
GGCGCCGCTGGCGCTGGAGGAGTCTTCGTCTTGTTATACGCTTTTACAATGAGGAACATAACAAAACCTACAATCAATAAGTTTACAATGGTATTCACCCATTTACCCCAGCGAATGGCATTTTCAGCCACATAACCTTCAGCGCCTTCAACTCCTGTAGCTTCGGTAAGCACAACTTTTAAGTTGGCAAAGTCCATACCTCCAGCGAAGTGCCCTACAATTGGCATGATAATATCAGCCACAAAGCCATTTACAACAAGGCCAACGGCACCTGCTAAAATAACAGCAACAGCAAAATCAATTACATTGCCGGTCATAATGAAATTCTTGAATTCTTTTAACATGATGTAGTGTTTTTTATAGTTAATTATTAATGTTGCTGCAATTTAGTTATTTTTTTTGTTTCATAACAAAATGTTAAAGAAGATTCTAAGCCTGCTTATATGCACGTTTTACACGTTGTGAAATGCCTGTTATCAATTCATAGGAAATGGTATTTGCATATGCTGCGAACTCTTCTGCGGTCGGATTTTCTCCAAAAACAATCACCTCGTCACCTTCATTACAATCGATGTTGGTAACATCGATCATGATCATATCCATACAAACATTGCCAATAATAGGCGCCAATGTGCCATTTACGTTCACAAAGGCCTTGTTATTTCCATATTGCCTACCTATACCATCGGCATGCCCTATTGGCAGTGTAGCGGTAACCCTATACTTATCAGAAGTGAAGGCCCTGTTATAACCCACGCTTTCATTAGGTTCTATTTTATGTATTTGGGAAATGACGGTTTTTAGGGTAGCAATTGGTTTCAAAGCCTGATCTACATCTTTATCATTTCCGAAGCCATAAAGACCAATACCGCTTCGAACCATATCAAATTGTGCTTCGGGATAGTTTATGATTCCAGATGTATTTAATAAATGTTTAAACGAAATACATCCTAACTTTTCATCAACCTCTTTTACAATTTTTTCAAATGTTTTGATTTGTTGCTTGGTAAATTGTTTTTCATTGATATCTTCTGAAGCAGCCAAATGTGAAAAGATGGAAACGATTTTAATTTCATTTCTATCTGTAATCCGATCGATAATATAATCAACGTCATTCTCCCAAAATCCTAATCGGTTCAACCCGGTGTTGAATTTAATATGTATAGGATATGATTTTTGATTGAATTTTTTACAGCTCTTTAAAAACGCTCTTAAGAGTCTTGGAGAATAGATACTGGGTTCAAGACATCGTGCAATAAGTTCTTCAAAATTAGCTGGCTGGGGATGAAGTACCAATATTGGTGTTTGTATGCCTGCGTCACGTAAGACGACACCTTCTTTAACATAAGCTACTGCCAAATAATCAACTCCTAAATGCTCCAGCTTTTTTGCGATAACAACGGCATCAGAACCATATGCGAATGCTTTAACGACGCCTAAAAATTTGGTTTCAGGTTTTAATCTGTTTCGTAAAAAACGATAGTTGTGTTCTAAGGCATTTAAATCAATCTCTAAAACAGTTTCCTTAGTCTTAGGCATTGGCATCTTTTTTAGTTTGGGGTAGTTCCTCAACATCAACATCAATTTCCCTAACTCTTTCCTTTAGCATAGCCTTATAATATGCAGCCCTGCTCAAAGGTTCATATTCCCCTGTCTCTCCCAATAGGACCAAATCGTCATTATTGGCTTTTCTAAAACTGTAATTGGCCAAATTCCCCGTGCGCGTACATACCGCATGTACTTTGGTGACATATTCGGCCGTAGCCATAAGTGCAGGCATTGGGCCAAATGGGTTGCCTTTAAAATCCATATCCAATCCGGCAACGATAACACGTACTCCTTTATTGGCAAGGTCATTACAGACAGTCACGATTTCATCATCAAAGAACTGGGCTTCGTCAATACCAATTACATCACAGGTATCCGCTAAAATTCGAATATTCGCTGCCGCGGGCACTGGTGTTGAGCGTATTTCATTGGCATCATGTGACACCACCATTTCCTCATGGTATCTTTTATCGACCATTGGTTTAAAAATCTCAACTTGCTGTTTTGCAAATTGGGCACGTTTGAGCCTGCGGATCAATTCCTCGGTCTTACCAGAGAACATCGAGCCACAGATAACTTCTATCCAGCCGAATTGTTCCTTATGATTAACGGTATTTTCGAGAAACATTTTGTAATTTTAGACGAAAATAAGATGTTTTTTCGTTCTTGTTTATAAGAAATATAAAGTTATTCAAAAAAGACCCATCTTTTCCGAAAGGATAAAATAAAAGAAATGAAAAGAAAATTAAAGGAGGAATTGGTTAAAATGTCGACAGACATCATTACTTCTCGGAATCTGAATGAAATTACCGAATTATATGAGGCTTCAAAAAACCTTTATGAAAAATTGGCGGTACTTAAATTCATTGAAGAAAAACTGAGTGATATTGAAGTTGATGTTACCAAAAACGTAATTGCGGCTAAGTTTGAGACAATGGCAAATGCTGTTTTAAATGTGGATTCTTCTGTTCCTGAGAGTAATCCGCATGAAGTGGACATTATGACACCCGGTATGCAGACCATAAAAGACATGATTTCTGAAATGCCTAATGATGCAGCTGTCGATGAGGTTTTGGCAGAATTTATGGCCAAGCCCAATTTAATGAAGAATGATAAGGAACTTTTTGAACCTCAAGACAAGGATGCAGCGGGCAAGGAAGAAAAAGTGAAATCGTTAAACGATAAGTTAGCTGAAAAGGAATTGAAAATAGACTTGAATAACCGCTTGGCTTTTGTAAAACATCTCTTTAATAAAAGTACGGAAGATTACAATCGCGTTTTATCGCAATTGAATACCATTGAAAGCGAAGAACGTTCCATCGCCTTTATTAAGAACATGGTGAAACCCGATTATAATAATTGGGAAGGCAAAGAAGAATATGAAGAACGTTTTTTGGCTTTGATAGAACGAAAATTTTCTTAAAATTCTTCGAAATTTTAATATAATTCAGGCCCCACTCCTTTGTGGGGCCTATTTATTTTGTAATGCCCTTTTTTGGCTACCTTTAATTTTGGCAAAACAATCAAATCAATGAAAACACAAAAAATAATATACTGGTTAACTACAGGATTGTTAACCCTGTTCGTGCTATTTTCTGCAGGCATGTATTTTTTTAATCATGCAGAAATCGTAAAGGCATTTACGGCCTTAAATTTTCCAACCTATATAATTTATCCGTTGGCAACTTTGAAAATTTTGGGGCTGATCGTTATTTTAGGCAATATAGGGGGTAGTTTAAAGGAATGGGCCTATGCCGGATTCTTCTTTAACTTTGTTCTGGCCTTCTTTGCCCATCTCATGGTTGGCGATGGCGAACAGTTTGGAGCTTTGATGGCATTGGTAGTATTGCTTGCTTCTTATTTCTTAGGGAAGAAAGTAAGGTTTTAAAAGACAGCTATGGGGAAACTAATCATTGTGCCAACACCAATTGGTAATCTGGAAGATATGACCTTGAGGGCCATTAGGATTCTAAAGGAAGTTGGACTAATTCTAGCTGAGGATACCCGAACCAGTGGAAAACTATTGCAGCATTATGAGATCAATACCCCAATGCAAAGTCACCATATGCACAATGAACATAAGACTGTTGATAATTTGGTGAAACGGTTAAAGAGCGATGGGCAGGACATTGCCTTAATATCTGATGCTGGAACCCCGGCTATTTCCGACCCAGGATTTTTATTGACAAGGGCATGTTTGGAAAATGGGATCGAAGTTGAATGCCTGCCAGGAGCTACGGCTTTTGTTCCAGCCCTGGTGAATAGCGGCTTGCCCAACGACAAATTTGTTTTCGAAGGATTTCTGCCTGTGAAAAAAGGAAGGCAGACCAGATTGAAGCTATTGGCCGAAGAAACACGCACCATGATTTTTTACGAATCGCCGCATAAACTACTGAAAACCCTTACCCATTTTGCCCAATATTTTGGGGAAGATCGATTGATTTCAGTTTCCCGTGAATTGACAAAATTGTATGAGGAAACCATTCGTGGAACTGTCAAGGAAGTTCTTGGGCATTATACAGCAAAACCACCTAAGGGGGAAATAGTCATTGTGGTTTCGGGTAGGAAATAATAACTTGATGAACAGCAAAAAAGTATATCTTTAGTTGTATAACCAACACTGAATAAGATGGATTTTTTGAAGGTACTTTTCTTTTTGTTCTGTTCATTGGATTTACTTTTTGGTCAAACACCCAATGCGGTTTTGACTGTTCAAGAGATTAATCTGGATGAGGTAAAAAATGGAAGCATTCAAAAGTTTTGGCTGCAATTGGGATCAGATGGTCATAACAAGCCCATCTCAATTCCGATACTTGTTGCAAAAGGAAACGAGGCTGGCCCGGTCCTAGGACTAACGGCCGCCATTCATGGCAACGAACTGAATGGAATTGCAATCATACAAAACACATTCCAAAAGCTGGATGCCTCGAAGCTAAAAGGCATTATAATAGGGGTTCCAGGAATCAACCCGATCAGTATTTCAA
>JBATIW010000473.1:0-3648 GCA_049668005.1 Maribacter sp. | reverse complement strand
GTTAAGAATATCGCCCTGATTTATACGCAATTAGGTGAGGATGATAAAGCTTTGGAAGCATATAAGGATGCAAGAGCCAATGATCCAAATGATGTTAACTTAATTTTGAATGAAGCAAACTTGCATTATAAATTAGGGGATAAGGGTAAGTTTAAGGCGTTAATGACAGAGGCGACGAATGTTGCTCCTGATAATCCAGATCTACATTACAATATAGGTGTAATTAATATGGAAGAAGGTGATCTTGAAGGCGCAAGAGCTTCTTATAAGAGAGCTTTGGAAATTAATCCTGGATATACCAATGCACAATTAAATCTTTCTACAACCTATGTGAATGAAGGTAACGGATTTATTGATGAAATGAATTCCTTAGGGAACTCTAGGGCAGATATTGCACGTTATGAAGAATTAAAGCAACAAAAAGATGATTTATTCAAACAGGGTGCAATGGTTTTGGAAGATGCTTTAAAAATCAATCCTGATAACCAGGGTCTTTTGTCGCAATTAAAAAATATCTATGGTGCGATGGGAGACAATGAGAATTTCATGAGAGTGAAAAAGCTTTTGGGAGAATAAACAATTTAGATACAAAATGTAAAAAGACCCAGACGGTAACGTCTGGGTCTTTTTTTATATGATCTGTTTTATGACACTAAGTTGGTGCGTGTATTTCTTGATGTCATCATTGAAAATACCGGTGTGATCAATGCGGTCTATCCTTACTTTGCCATGAACATGAATAATGTAGTTGTTATCCATCATGATTCCTACATGATCGATTATTCCTTCATTATTGTCAAAAAAAGCCAAATCCCCTGCTTCACATTCTTCAATAAAACTTAAGGCTGTACCTTGGGTAGCTTGTTCTATGGCATTCCGAAGTAATTTATATCCGTTTATCCTATAGACCATTTGTGTAAATCCTGGGGCATCGATGCCAAAAGGTGTTTTGCCACCCCATAAATGGGCTGTATTCAAATATAGAAGTGCAGTATCAATGAGATGGGGCTTTTGCTGTTTTGATGAAATTAAATTTCCTTCATGCACATGTTTCGATGTTTTATGAAATACCGAACCTAGTACTATAGGTAAGAGGTTGTTTTTATCCATTTCGACGAATGAAACCAAATCAACGGTATGTTTAGGAGAATCATCAGTATTTAATAGGGCATATTCTTCTTCATCGATTAAGATGATCTGTAGATTTTGCACCCAGCCCTCACAGTTGTCAAAAGCGGTTCGGATCTTACTCCAATTTTTACGTTGTTCCAATACTTTAAAATGTTCCCCATACAATAATTGGGAGATCATTTCGGCAGTTTCATCTGCTATGGATCTAATAGGAACAATGCTTAATTGGCAAATACCGTATTGCATAGAATAATAAAAGCTATTTAGTTTCTATCCAGAATAATGGCTGAGGCCCCACCGCCCCCATTACATATTGCCGCAGCACCAATTTTGGCATTATTCTGTGCTAAAACATTCAGCAGGGTTATTATTATTCGGGCGCCGGAACATCCTAGGGGATGGCCTAAAGATACCGCTCCACCATGTACATTTACGTTAGCGTCATTTAATCCAAGTAATTTCATGTTGGCCAGACCAACTACCGAGAAAGCCTCGTTAAATTCAAAATAATCCACATCATTTATCGCAATTCCTGCATTATCAAGGGCCTTGGGCAATGCTTTTGCCGGCGCTGTAGTAAACCATTCAGGTTCGTGCGCTGCATCGGCATAACCTTTAATAGTGGCCAGGGGCGTAAGCTTCAATTCCTTTGCTTTATCGGCACTCATCAGTATTATGGCAGCAGCACCATCATTGATTGTTGAGGCATTGGCCGCTGTAACTGTTCCCTCCTTTGTAAATGCAGGACGTAAAGTCGGTATTTTCTCCATTTTCACGTTCTTGAATTCCTCATCTTCAGAAACTAGGATTGGTTCTCCTCTTCGCTGTGGGACTTCTACCGGGACTATTTCATTGTCAAATTTACCTTTGCTCCAAGCATCCGATGATCTTTGGTACGATTGTATGGCGAAATTGTCTTGATCTTCCCTACTGAAATTATGTTCAACAGCACAGGCATCTGCGCAAACACCCATTGCATTTTGGTCATAAACATCCACTAAACCATCTTTTTGCATACCATCTATCATAGAGGTAGGCCCGAATTTCTGCCCAGTTCTCAAGTACATATAGTGGGGTATAAGACTCATATTTTCCATACCTCCGGCAACGGCGATTTCGATATTACCTAGGGCAATTGCTTGAGAGGCCAGCATCACGGCTTTCATTCCTGAAGCACAAACCTTGTTGACCGTGGTACAGGGAACTGTGTCTGGAATCCCAGCAAAAATGGCAGCTTGTCTCGCAGGAGCCTGACCGGTGCCTGCCTGAACAACATTGCCCATTAAGACCTCATTTACAAGCTTTGGGTCCAGTTTAATTTTAGCCAAAGCACCTTTTATAGCTATCGCACCCAATTTTGGGGCCGGAATTGTTGAAAGTGAACCCATGAAACTGCCTATGGGTGTTCTAACTGCTGAAACGATAACAACATCTTTCATAACCATATATTTTTGATGTTGCGAAATTAATAAAATTAAGTGCAATCAAAATGAATGTTGGGGTAAAAGGTCTATTATATTTTCTATTTTTGAAGATAGATATGAATTAGATACATACTCTTTGGAAAAGCTGTACAAAAACCAATCCCTCATTTATAAATACTTCCTCTACGCTGTATCTATATTCTGTATTGTTTTTTTCTTTCCAAAGGGTGGCAAGTTCAAATATGAATTTCAAAAAGGGAAGCCCTGGCAATACGAAAACCTGTATGCACCTTTTGACTTTTCTGTACGAAAGTCTGCCGAGGATATAGCTGCTGAAAGACAAAAGGTCACTGAAGCCCTTTTTAATTATTATCGCTATGATGATGATATATCCGAGGAGGTATTCGCGGAATTCGATGCTAAATTTTTAGAAGTTTTCAATAACGATCAAGTTAGTCAGCGTCAAATTTCCAACTTAAAAAGAGCTGGGAAGGATATTCTGGAAAGAATTTATCTAAATGGAATTCTGCTTAAATCAAATCAAGATGAAATAGGAAAACAGATTTACCTTATAAAGCAGAATGAAGCAGGTCAAATTAGCTTTGATGATCTGTATCGGATTCAAGATGTAGAAAGTGTCATAGAAAGTGTTTTAAGGGAAAGACGATTAAGTGGTTTCAATACAAACTTTCAGTCACTTTTCTTTAATCTGGTAAAGCCTAATGTGACATACGACGAAAACCTTTCTCAAAAGGCATTGGATGATGAACTTTCCAAAATTTCATTAACAAGGGGCACAATTGACGAAGGCAAACTCATTATTGCCAAAGGCGAGGTTGTTGAAGCGGATAATTACAAGATTCTGGAATCCTTGAAAAGCGAGTTTGAATCTGAACTTTGGGCCTCGAATAATTATTATTTCATTTTGTCTGGGTATACGGTTTTAGTTGCCTTGGTGCTTATGATGCTCTTTCTATTCCTAAAAAAGTATAGGCCCGAAATTTTTCAAAATGGAACCAAGGTCACTTTCATTTTCATGAATATTTTACTTATGGTGTTCATAACCACCTTGGTTGTGAAATATAATGAGGCC
>JBATIW010000472.1:0-2147 GCA_049668005.1 Maribacter sp. | reverse complement strand
TATTCCCGATGCCGATAGTATAGAATGGGAGCAACTTGATGAAACAAGTTGTGGTGCTTCTGTTGCGGATTGTGCCAATAAGGATTCCGGATGTGGATGGAACAATGTGGGTACAGGAAACAATTTCGTTGCATCAGATGCCGGTCAATACAGGCTGATAATCAATTATCAAAACGGATGTTTTAGTCGTTTTTACTTTAATATCTTCAAAAATCCGCTGGATCCACAATACAATGTTACTGATCTTATTTGCCTTTCACCAGGAAACATTACAGTAACAAATATGCCTGTTGATTACGAATACCAACTGCTGGACGCCACTAACGGAGCTATTCTGGTGCCTTATAGCGCGCTAAACGGTCCTAGTTTTACAATTAACTCAAACGGTGCCTATACCATAGAAATGCGTCAGCAAGGTGTAGTAGACGGCTGTATTTTCAGATTGGAAGATATAGGTGTACTGGAACGTAATTTTCAGGTAAACATTACCACTAAGGATACCGATTGTAATGGATTAGGCGAAATTTCTATTTCAGCCCTTGATGTGGAGCCTCAATATTATTATGAAATATCGCAAGGCGGAACAACCGTTGATACATTTGGCCCTTCCATTGATAACAATTATACCTTTCTCAACTTAAATGATGGTGTATATGATGTTCTGGTTACAACAGATGATGGCTGTTCTTATACAGAACAAGTTACAATAAACGACGTTACAGATCTTGCCGTAAATGCAGTAACAACCAAACCAATAGATTGTACCGATGGCGTTATCACCGTAACAGGTTCAGGTGGTTTTCCTAACCCGGATTATTTATATGCGATCTGGAGCTTTAATGGAGTAACAACTTATTCAGATATTACAGATATCCCTCCTGCTGAATTTCTGGATTTAAGCGACTTCACTTTTACAAATGGTGAAGAAGGCGATTACGTATTTGTGGTGGTTGATGCCAATAACTGTTGGGCGTTATCTAATACAGCCACGATTGCGGTAGCTCCCGCCGTAGAATATACCACGACAGTAGTTGATGAAACTTGCCTCGGTGGGGCAGACGGGTCCTTTACTGTTAATGTAACTAATAACAATGGATATAGTGTAACTTATACCCTGACCTATCCCGATGCGTCTACCACCACCAATGCTTCAGGGTCTTTTACAGGACTGGGACAAGGGAATTACAGCCTGACTTTAACGCAGACCAATGGAACAGATACCTGTGATTTTGTGGAAACATTTACCATAGGTGGTCCTGTTGATTCTGTAACAGGAACGGCAGTATTAATACAAGAGTATACCTGTCTTCAAAATGGTATTATTGAAGCTCAGGGAACTACAGGGGGTACAGCTCCTTATGAATACAGTATTGACGGGGTGAATTTTGTATCCGGAGCCGGGGCAGAATCTTTTTCTAACCTCACAGATGGGACCTATAACATTACGGTTAGAGATGCCAGTGGTTGTGTTTTTGTAACTAACCCGGTAACTATTGATCCATTAAACGAGCCTACTGATCTCACTTTTGTTTCAACGGCGCCCAATTGCCCGGTGCAAACTTCAGATGTTACTGTAACCGTAGTAGGTGGCAACACACCATTTGTTTTTGAAATAATTGCCCCTGCGGCAATTTCCGCAACCTCTACATCGGCTAGTTCTGCAGATTTTGATGGCCTTACACCAGACACCTATACATTTAGGGTTACAGACGATAAAGGTTGTGTTTATGAAGAAAGTTATACGATTGCTCCGATAACTCCTATTGGGGTTGTAGGGCAGTTGATCAGTAATATTTCCTGTCTTGGTGATGCGGATGGAGAGATTTTATACACCGTTTCGGGCTTCGCCACATCATATGACTATACTGTAACCGGACCTTCTGCCTTTAGTGGATCAGGAGAAACAAACACAACAATATCCCTACCCAATCTGGCTGCGGGAACTTATGATATTACAGTAACAGATAACAATACCAATTGTGTTGATACAGCAATTGTTACCGTAGATGCCCCAGCGGCTGCTCTTAGCCTGCTGGCTAATGAAACACAACCCACTTGTACAGATCCGGGTAGTGTAGTCCTTACTGCTGCTGATGGTTGGGGAGGTTATGGTTATTCTTTAACCTATCCTGATACAATTACAATTG
>JBATIW010000471.1:0-1824 GCA_049668005.1 Maribacter sp. | reverse complement strand
GCCATATACCCCCCGCGCTAGTCGAAGACTTCTAAACTTTTCCTCATTAAGATTACCTTCTTTAAATTGACGAATCTTAGCCTCCAAATCAATGATGTCTTTTTCTACAATCGGATTTTCTATTTCTGTCCTAAAACTTTGCATAATTTTTGTTCCTTATGACATTTGAATTATATTCCTACTATATCTATCTATTTAATAGATTATAACCAAATACCTATTTAAATTCTTACTTAAAATTTATGGAATTAACTAATAAACCCTGCTCCTACAGTATTGTTTGATTGTGCATCTATTAAAATAAAAGACCCATTGGTTCTATGGTCCTTGAATGCATCAAAGAAAATTGGTTTGTTCAACTTAAATGTCACCTTGGCAATGTCATTGATTTTTAAGGAATCGATATTCTCTTCAATACCGGAATAATCAGGATTTATCCTATGGTGAATAGTATCCACTTTGGCCAAAACCTTATTCACACCATGCTGTATAACATACTTATTCCCTGAATTCAGATTATTTGAATCCATCCAGGAAATAGTTGCTGTAAATTGTTTGTCAATATTGGGCAAGTCCCCAACTTTCACAAGCATATCACCTCTACTCACATTAATTTCGTCTTCCAAGGTAATAGTAACAGACGATCGCCTTGATGCTGTTTGGTATTTTTTATCATAAAAGTAAATGTCCTTTATTTTGGATTTAGTCTGTGATGGCAATGCAACAACTTCATCCCCAACACTCAACTCCCCACCATACACTTTCCCAGCAAAGCCCCTAAAATCATGGAATTCTTCGGTCTTTGGTCGAATGACATACTGAACCGGAAACCTAGGGGTCCCGCTATTAAAAATATCCTTTCTATTTAAGAGCTCTAAATGCTCCAGCAATGTCTGACCTTTATACCATGGTGTATTCTTTGATATATGCACAACATTGTCACCCTTTAATGCACTTACCGGTATAAATGTAATATGCTGTTCTTGGTAGTCCCTTTTACCCATTAATTCCTCAAAATCGGCCTTTATGGCATTGTATTTTTCTTCCGAGAAGTCAACAAGATCCATTTTATTTATGGCAACGATCACATCTTTTATTCGCAATAGATTGTTGATGAAAAAATGACGATTGGTTTGTTCAATAACCCCCTTTCTAGCATCAATCAAGATAATTGCGGCCTGAGAGGTCGAAGCCCCGGTGACCATATTCCTTGTGTATTCCACGTGGCCTGGAGTATCTGCTATGATATAACTTTTGTTAGGTGTGGAAAAATAGATATGTGCCACATCGATAGTAATTCCCTGTTCCCTTTCGGCTACCAAACCATCCGTAGCCAGTGAAAAGTCCAGATAATCATAGCCCTTTTGTTTACTTGTTTTTTCAATGGCCTCCAATTTATCGGTAGTCAATGATTTTGTATCGTACAGAATTCTTCCGATCAAGGTGCTCTTTCCGTCATCTACACTGCCTGCTGTTGCTATTTTTAGTACTTCCATGTTTTTCTAACTTCCCCTTCAATGAGGCTTAAATATTATATTCTTTAATGGATTCCCGCTCCTGGTCTGCCAAAAGGCAGCTTCGCGGGAATGACAAAACCGATTAGAAATATCCTTGTTGTTTTCTTTTTTCCATTGCGGCTTCAGAGCGTTTATCATCGATTCTTGCCCCCCGCTCAGAAATACTGGAATCCCGGATTTCCTGAACCACACTTGCAATATCGGATGCCTCGGATAATACAGCCGCAGTGCAACTCATATCCCCTACAGTTCTAAATCGCACTATTTCCTCGAGCACCTCTTCATGGTCTTCTTGGTACACAAAATC
>JBATIW010000470.1:0-8267 GCA_049668005.1 Maribacter sp. | reverse complement strand
GTCATCAAGAGGGTCTGTATAAGTTCCTGATTTGACCATCAAATCCCTTTGGACCTTATCCATAACTTCAACTTCCCCAGTAGCGACGTTCGTGGCCTTATACTCCATTCCTCCACCATCATACCCTACTTCCTTAAGTTCATCATAATAACCTAGCGCCTGCTTGTACTCTCCACCATTAACAGCGCTACTAGCAGCATAATAAAGATAAAGAGTATCAATTGGGCTAAGCTTATAACTCATGTAGAGCTTCTCACCTGCCTCTTTGAATTTCTTGTTTTTATTATCCTCTACTGCAGAATTAACCAAGTCTCCTGCAATTGCTACCAAATGTTCCTTGATTTCTTTGCCATACTTTGCCTTGCCACTGGCAACTTCAATCTCATCTGCTTTGTTAAAGGAAGAAATAGCAGTGTCAAAAGCACTATTATCACCTTTTTTGGCCAAATCGGCATATATTTTCCCGCGAAGGAAATGATATTGGGCTTGAACTTTTTCATCAGCTGCGGAGATTACTCCGGCTGCGGCTTCTAGAGCGCTTTTAGCTCCTGGAGTATCACCTGCCTTAAGGGCTTTATCCGCTGCTTTTATTTCATTTTTTTGAGCAAAGCCGATAATCGTAAAGGACATTGCTGCTAGGATTAAAATTTTAGTCTTCATTTCGATTTAATTAAAATATTAGTGTTTATTGATTATTCTTTTGTTTCGTCCGTACTTCCATTATCAAGAGCCGTGCCATCTTCTGTATCTACCTCAATATTAAGGATATCAACTTCTTCAACTGCATCGTCATCCTTCATCACCTTGGCCACCGCTGCAATGCTATCGCTACCTTTGATATTTATTAATTTGACCCCCTGGGTTGCTCTACCCATTACACGCAAGTCTTCAACGCTCATCCGAATGGCTATTCCCGATTTGTTGATTATCATTAGGTCATCGGAATCAGATACATTTTTGATAGCTACTAAGCCGCCTGTTTTTTCTGTAATAGAGATGGTCTTAACTCCTTTACCTCCCCGATTCGTAATTCTATAGTCATCGATGCTTGAGCGCTTACCATATCCATTTTCAGAGACCACAAGAATTTCTTCATCAAAATCATGTACAGATACCATTCCTATTACCTCATCATTATCATCGGCCAATCGTATTCCACGAACCCCTGACGCATTACGCCCCATAGGTCTCGTCTTGCCTTCTTCAAACCTAATGGCCTTTCCTGATTTTAATCCAAGGAAAATTTGGCTTGTGCCTGTAGTTAGTATTGCCTCTAATAATTCGTCATCTTCACGAATACCTATGGCATTGATACCGTTCTGGCGAGGTCTTGAATATTGTTCCAATGAAGTTTTCTTAACCGTACCCTTTTTAGTGGCCATAATCACATAGTGGTTATTGACATAATCCTCATCCTTAAGATCCTGTGTACAGATAAATGCCTTGACCTTGTCATCCTGTTCTATGTTTATCAGATTCTGTATCGCTCTTCCCTTAGATGTTCTACTACCCTCAGGTATCTCATAAACACGCATCCAGAAACACTTGCCTTTTTGGGTAAAGAACAGCATATATTGATGGTTGGTTCCCACAAATAAATGCTCTAAGAAATCTTCATTCCTTGTCGACGATGCCTTCTGACCAACACCACCCCGATGTTGGGTCTTATATTCTGTAAGCGGAGTTCTTTTAATATAACCGGCATGTGATATTGTGATCACTACTTGCTCATCAGGAATCATATCCTCCATACTCAAATCACCACCTGCGAAGTTTATTTCAGAACGTCTTTCGTCACCATATTTATCCTTAACTTCTAAAAGCTCATCTTTTATGATTTGCATTCTGCGATCTTTTCGGTCTAGGATATCCTTTAGATCAGCAATGGTCTTTATAACCTCATCGTACTCAGAACGCAATTTATCCTGCTCCAGACCCGTAAGTTGACGAAGTCGCATTTCAACAATCGCCTTGGCTTGAATCTCCGTCAATTTAAACCGCTCCATCAAGTTCTCCCTTGCCTCATCTGCATTGGAAGATGCCCTAATAATGGCGATAACCTCATCTATATTATCTGAAGCTATAATTAAACCTTCAAGGATATGCGCCCTATCCTCTGCCTTTTTAAGATCGAATTTGGTTCTTCTTACTACAACCTCATGTCTATGCTCCACGAAATAATGGATCATCTCTTTAACGTTCAACATCTCTGGCCTACCATTAACCAGTGCAATGTTGTTAACACTGAATGATGATTGTAATGCCGTATATTTATAAAGTGTATTAAGAACGATATTCGGAATGGCATCCCTTTTAAGAATGTAGACGATGCGCATACCTTTTCTATCGGATTCATCGCGAATGGAAGATATTCCTTCAATTTTTTTCTCATTTACCAGATCGGCAGTCTTTTTGATCATATCCGCCTTATTCACCTGATAAGGAATCTCGGTTACAATGATACATTCACGCCCTTGTACTTCTTCAAAAGTTGCTTTGGCACGCATTACCACTCTTCCCCTACCGGTATGAAAAGCTTCCTTAACACCGTCATACCCATAAATTATACCACCAGTCGGGAAATCCGGAGCCTTAATATGTGTTATCAGTTCATCAATCTCAATATCATTATTATCAATATATGCAACCGTCCCATCAACAACTTCGGATAAATTATGTGGTGGCATGTTAGTTGCCATACCCACGGCAATTCCCGAGGCACCATTTACCAATAAATTAGGAATTCTTGTTGGGAGCACTGTAGGTTCTTGCAAAGAATCATCAAAGTTCAATTGATGGTCAACCGTATCCTTATCTATATCAGCCAACATATCATCAGCTATCTTGCGCATACGTGCCTCAGTGTAACGCATAGCTGCTGGGCTATCTCCATCAACAGATCCAAAGTTACCTTGCCCATCTACCAACATATATCTCAAACTCCACTCCTGGGCCATACGCACCATGGAATCGTAAACTGAAGTATCTCCATGTGGGTGGTATTTACCTAAGACCTCACCGACAATACGGGCAGATTTTTTATGGGCACTGTTAGAACGAACACCCAATTCGTGCATGCCGTAAAGAACCCTTCTGTGCACCGGTTTTAGACCGTCCCTGACATCGGGCAACGCACGTGACACTATGACCGACATTGAATAATCAATGTAGGCAGACTTCATTTCCGCATCTATGTTAATAGGAATCAATTTTTCTCCTTCTGCCATTCTACTATTTTATCTATTTAATTTGGTTAAAAAAGCAAGGCAATATACGTAAATTCAAAGCTTTCAAAGAACATATCAAATACTTTATAAAAGAATTTATTAACACCTTTTAGTGCTGCTTTAGTTGATAATTTACTTGTTAAATATTTTGTAATTCGGGGCTTTTTTCGTCATTTAGGACATGTTTATCGATTATAGGTACGGTATTTGATCTAGATTGGTATAGTTTTACTAATTTTATGGATGAAAGGATAATATATGGATGATAATTTTTCGCCAAGGGTAAAAGATGTAATTGCTTATAGCAAGGAAGAGGCATTAAGATTGGGTCATGATTTTATTGGCACAGAACATTTGATGCTAGGACTTTTGCGTGATGGAAATGGCAAGGCAATCAGCATTTTGGATGCGTTGGAAGTAGACTTGGACCACTTACGAAGAAAAGTGGAAATTCTAAGTCCCTCTAACCCTAACCCAAGTGGTGTTCAAAAAGATAAAAAGAACCTACATTTAACGAGACAGGCAGAACGTGCTTTAAAAACAACTTTTTTAGAAGCTAAACTTTTTCAAAGTTCTTCAATAAACACAGCACATTTGTTGTTGTGTATTCTCAGAAATGAAAATGACCCGACTACCAAATTACTGCACAAACTTAAAGTTGATTATGATGGGGTAAAAGAACAATTTAAATTTATGATTACAAGCGATGATGATATCGTGGATTCGCCAACTTCCGAATCTTTCCCAAGCGACTCTGATGATGCCAATGAAAGTAAGGAAAGTACTTTCGGCGCTTCATCCAGTCAAAAAGGAAATAAAAAATCCAAGACTCCTGTCTTGGACAATTTTGGCAGGGATCTTACCCAAATGGCCGAAGAAAACAAATTAGATCCTGTTGTAGGTCGAGAAAAGGAAATCGAAAGAGTTTCTCAAATTTTAAGTCGTCGTAAAAAGAACAACCCATTATTAATTGGTGAACCTGGTGTTGGTAAAAGTGCCATTGCCGAAGGTTTGGCATTACGTATTATAAACAAAAAAGTTTCCAGGATCCTTTATAACAAACGTGTTGTCACCTTGGATTTGGCATCACTTGTTGCAGGGACAAAATATCGAGGACAGTTCGAAGAACGCATGAAAGCGGTCATGAACGAATTAGAAAAGAATGATGAAGTTATTCTTTTTATTGATGAGATCCACACTATTGTTGGCGCTGGTGGAGCAACTGGAAGCCTGGATGCTTCAAACATGTTCAAACCTGCTTTGGCAAGAGGTGAGATTCAATGTATTGGTGCAACTACTTTAGATGAGTATAGGCAGTATATAGAAAAAGACGGTGCTTTGGAGCGAAGGTTTCAAAAGGTTATTGTTGAACCTACTTCCGTAATCGAGACTATCGAAATTCTTCAAAATATAAAAGGAAAGTACGAAGACCATCATAATGTTGAGTATACAGATGAAGCCATCATCGCATGTGTTAAATTAACCAATAGGTACATGACAGACCGGTTTTTACCGGACAAGGCAATAGATGCCTTGGATGAATCTGGCTCAAGGGTACATATTGTTAATATGGATGTACCCAAACAGATTTTGGAGCTTGAAAAACAGCTCGAAGATGTTCGGGATTTGAAGAACAGCGTTGTCAAAAAACAAAAGTACGAGGAGGCTGCCAAATTGCGTGATGATGAAAAAAGAATAGAGAAAGAATTAGCTGTTGCCCAAGAAAAATGGGAGGAAGACAGTAGGTTACATAAAGAGGTGGTTTCAGAGGATAATGTTGCCGATGTTGTTTCGATGATGAGTGGCATCCCTGTAAATAGGATTGCTCAAACTGAAAGCAACAAACTAGCAGAATTACCAGAACTCATAAAGGCAAACGTTATTGGGCAGGACGAAGCCGTGTCGAAAGTAGCCAAGGCGATTCAACGTAACCGTGCCGGATTAAAAGATCCAAACAAACCTATTGGTTCATTTATATTCTTGGGTCAGACCGGAGTCGGTAAAACACAACTTGCCAAAGTTTTGGCCAAGGAACTATTTGATTCTGAAGATGCACTTATACGTATTGACATGAGCGAATACATGGAAAAATTCGCCATATCGAGATTGGTTGGGGCACCTCCAGGATATGTAGGTTATGAAGAAGGTGGACAACTAACTGAAAAAGTGCGTCGCAAACCATACTCTGTAATACTTTTGGATGAAGTTGAAAAAGCCCATCCAGATGTATTCAATATGATGCTTCAAGTTCTTGATGATGGTTTCTTAACTGATAGCCTGGGCAGGAAAATCGATTTTAGAAATACAATTATCATAATGACCTCGAACATTGGTGCAAGACAGGTAAAGGATTTTGGTCAAGGAGTAGGCTTTGGTACCGCCGCAATGAAATCACAAGCGGATAGTCATCAAAAAAGTGTTATTGAAAATGCATTGAAAAAAGCCTTTGCCCCAGAATTCTTGAATAGAATCGATGATGTCGTCGTCTTTAATGCACTGGAAAGAGAGGATATTCACAAGATTATAGATATTGAATTGGCCAAGCTCTTTGCACGGATTAAGGATATAGGGTACACCCTAAAGTTAACTGAAAAAGCGAAAGACTACATTGCTGAAAAAGGTTTTGATAGAAAATTTGGAGCAAGACCTTTGAAAAGAGCTATACAAAAATATATAGAGGATGCCCTTGCAGAGGAAATCGTAAACTCTAAACTTGAGGAAGGCGATAGTATTTTTATGGATTTGGATAAAAAGAAAGAAATCTTGACCATAAAAATCAAAAAGGCTGAAAAATCCTCAAAAACATAGGTGTTAGCAAGATAATTACCATAAGGGAGTCACTTACAATGACTCCCTTTTTTCATTTGAACATTTGGGAAATTAGGTATGTAAGGATAAAGAAGTTATCGCCGAGGCAGTATACACGATATTTAAGCCTTTAATCTAATTTTTTGTTTATTGGCAACGCTTAACTTTACATTCGTTTCAGACATTATAATAAAGATGAAATGAATGTGGGATCAACCAAAAAGTCCATTATCGTAAGGGAGTATAATTTAGAGATAGGTACCGTACAGGTATATAAGGATTATATGGTCGCAACTTTTGAGGAAGGAGCAACTTTGACGCTAGAAAGAGCGTATCAAATTATCGGAATCAGTGAAATACACTTTAGGGGCAAACCCTTTGGGTACATTAGTCTTCGCAAGCATTCCTATGCCGTTGACCCTACTATTTACAATTATCTTAGAGAGCTTGAAAATCTAAAGGCCTTTGCAATAGTATCGGTAAAGGAAATAGACATGCACAACTTTAAGATTGAGAAATTGTTCTACAAAAAACCAATGAAGTTTTTTATTGAGTTCGACAATGCCTTGCTATGGGTTAAAAGAAGAGTAAAGGCAAAATAAATCGTTTTCGCGATTTAAATGTTGAACGTTCTATTCTTTTTGATTCTTCTCTTCTGGACTTTCTTGTTCAGGAGTTTCAGGCATTTTGAACAAATCAATGAAGGCTGTTCCTATCGCATCAATTAATTTTGTAGCCGTCAAGGCCTGATACCCCAGATTTTCTATTGCAATATCGCCGGCCCTTCCATGCAAATACACTCCAAAAATTGCTGCATTCAAGGATTGGTAACCTTGTGCGATCAAACCGGTTATGATTCCTGTTAGCACATCCCCACTTCCCGCGGTTGCCATTCCAGGATTCCCTGTTGTATTTACATAACCAATGTTGTTATAAATGGTAATGGTATGTGCCCCTTTGATTACCAAAATTATATCATATTTCCTGGAAAATGCCTTTGCTTTTTTCAATTTATCAAAATCGTCCTTCCATTTACCAAGCAATCGCTCCAGTTCCTTGGGATGAGGTGTCAATACCGTTTTTGATGGCAGCTTTTTTAAGAGGACCCTATTCTTGGCAAGCAAATTCAATCCGTCTGCATCAATAACCAAGGGCACCTTTACCGTATCCAAAAATTTGGAAAATGCATTTGCGGTTTCCGTTATAACATCAAGACCGACACCAATTCCTATAACAGATGGTGTAATATCAAAATCAATAGTACGTATATGATTTTCATCACCCGAGGTTATCACCATAACTTCGGGCAATGAAGTCTGTATGGGCAAATAACCACATTTGGGCACATATGCGGTGACTAAACCACTACCTGCATTCAAGCAAGCATTTGCTGCAAGTGAAACTGCTCCTATCTTACCATAACTCCCTCCAATTATCAAAGAATGGCCATATGTACCTTTGTGGGAGAATTTCTCTCGGGGTATATACATGGGTAACACTTCATTCTTACCGATAAGCTCGAATTTCGATTTGGCATTCATTAAAAATTCTGGATCTAAACCAATATCCAAAACCTCCCATTGATTGCTATAAATGCCAGTCTCTGGTAAGAAAAATATCAGTTTAGGTGTTTGAAAGCTTAATACGTGATTTGCATGCACAACAGCTTTTTGGTTTTCAACTGGTTTATCCATAAAAACGCCAGAGGGCAAATCTACACTAAGAATAAATGCTTCCGATTTGTTCAAATGCTGCATTAATTTGGCTACCCATTCATCAGGAGTTCTGTTCAGGCCAATCCCAAAAATAGCATCCACAATAATATCATCACGTCCAATCCCATAAAATTCGCAGTCACTTTCCAGAAATTTTGGCCAAATTTTTCGATCCTTTAAACGATCTAAATTAATTAAAAAATCCTTTGACCGTTTATCACTATAATTGACAACATTCACCTCAATATTATACCCATGTTCTTTTAAATGCCTCGCCAACGCCATTCCGTCTCCACCATTATTACCAATGCCACAGAACAAGTGAATCTTGACTTGTGCACCCTGCATTCGCAAATCAAGCCAATTAAATATTTGTACAGCAGCACGTTCCATGAGTTCATTGCTCGAAATTTGCTGTTTTTGAATTGTTAATTTATCAGCAGCATATATCTGCTCTGCGGTAAATAATTTCATTCAGTAAGGATTTTTGGTAAATATTGCCGATTCCGTAAAAATC
>JBATIW010000469.1:0-3153 GCA_049668005.1 Maribacter sp. | reverse complement strand
GCCCCTTGCGGCAAGACCCCTTTTTCCAAAACCCAGATTTTAGCATGAGGATGTTTTTCACGAAGTGCCAGGGCGCAATTGAGACCAACAATACCACTACCAACAATGGTATAATCGATATTGGATAACCATGTCTTGTATTCCCAATAACTTAAATTCATGTTTTAAGATAAAAAAACTCCGGCAAATGCCGGAGTTTTAATTTTATTCTTCTGGTTGTGGTTCCATTTCAAAATCTTCCATGAACTTCGTGGTATAATTACCTGCCAAGTAATCTGGATGGACCATTAACTGCCGATGAAAAGGAATGGTCGTTTTTATTCCTTCAATAACAAATTCATCCAACGCACGCTTCATTTTATTAATAGCCTCTTCGCGCGTCTGTGCAGTTGTAATCAGCTTGGCTATCATAGAATCGTAATTTGGTGGAATTGTATAGCCACTGTATACATGGGTGTCCATTCGCACCCCATGACCACCCGGGGTATGCAGGGTTGTTATTCTGCCCGGAGAAGGTCTGAAGTCATTATAAGGGTCTTCAGCATTGATCCTACATTCAATTGAATGAAGCTTTGGGTAATAGTTTTTCCCTGAGATAGGTACGCCTCCAGCAACTAAAATCTGCTCCCTAATCAAGTCATAGTCCACAACCTGTTCGGTAATCGGATGCTCTACTTGAATACGGGTATTCATTTCCATAAAATAGAAATTTCGATGCTTATCAACTAAAAATTCTATTGTCCCTGCGCCTTCATACTTAATGTATTCTGCCGCTTTTACGGCTGCATTCCCCATATCTTCACGAAGCTTATCGGTCATAAAGGGTGAAGGTGTTTCCTCGGTCAATTTTTGATGTCTACGTTGAATAGAACAGTCTCGCTCAGAAAGGTGACATGCCTTACAGTATTGATCACCAACAATCTGGATTTCGATATGGCGAGGCTCTACAATCAATTTTTCCATATACATTGCCCCATTGCCGAAGGCCGCCGTTGCTTCTTGAACGGCGCTTTCATAGAGGTCTTGCATATTCTCCTCACTGAATACGGCGCGCATTCCTTTACCACCCCCACCGGCGGTGGCCTTGATCATCACCGGATAGCCCATTTTTTTGGCGATTTTCTTTGCGTCGCCAACATCTTTCAATAATCCTTCTGAACCAGGAACAGTTGGTACCCCTGCTTTTTTCATGGTTTCTTTGGCTGAGGCCTTATCTCCCATACGGTCTATATGCTCCCCTGAAGCACCTATAAACTTAATTTCGTGCTCAGCACAAATCTTCGAGAATTTCGAATTTTCAGAAAGGAAACCATACCCTGGATGGATGGCATCTGCATTTGTAATCTCCGCGGCAGCAATGATATTTGGAATCTTAAGGTAAGATTCGCTACTTGCCGCTGGGCCAATACAAACAGCTTCATCTGCAAATCTTACATGTAGACTTTCCTCATCGGCCTTTGAATAGACCGCTACCGTCTTAATTCCCATTTCCTTGCAGGTCCTGATAATTCGTAGCGCTATCTCACCCCTATTTGCAATAAGTATTTTTTTGAACATCATCTAACGTTTTAAATTTTAAGTATTAAGTCTTCAATAGTGTAAAACACCAATTTTTCAACTTAAAATTTACTAAGATGGATCTACCAGAAACAACGGTTGATCAAACTCTACTGGAGAAGAATCCTCTACCAATATCTTTACAATCTTACCTGAGACTTCAGATTCAATATCATTGAATAGTTTCATTGCCTCAATAACACAAAGCACATCCCCTTTTCCAATGCTCGAACCGACCTCAACAAAAGAAGGCTTATCAGGCGAAGGTTTTCTATAAAAAGTGCCAATTATTGGCGATTTGATAGTAATGTATTTATCATCTTCAGCTGCCTCGGCGGTCGTTGTAGCAGGCGCAGCAACTTCTGTTACACTGGCCGGCGCAACAGGTGCTTGGGTCATTGGCATTTGATGCACATAAGTGGTTTCCTGTGTTCCACTAATCGGACCCGTTCTAATGGTGATCTTAATATCATCTGTTTCTAACTTTACCTCACTAGCACCAGACTTGGCCACAAACTTAATAAGGCTTTGAATTTCTTTAATGTCCATAGAATGTGATTTTATTTTGTTGATTGGTTATTTATTATATTCCCATTTTAAATAGATGGACCCCCATGTGAAACCGCCCCCAAAGGCAGCGAACACAAGATTATCTCCTTTTTTCAGTTGATCTTCATAATCATTGAGCAAGAGTGGCAATGTAGCGGATGTTGTATTGCCATACTTATGGATATTGGTCATCACTTTTGAATGATCCAAGCCCATTCTCCTTGCCGTGGCATCAATAATACGCCTATTGGCTTGATGTGGGACCAGCCATGCTACATCTTGATCACTTAGATTATTTTGTTTCATTATCCTTGCTGCCACTTCGGCCATATTCGAAACAGCGAACTTAAAAACCGATTTACCATCCTGGTAGATAAAATGTTTTCTGTTTTTCACGGTTTCCAAAGTAGCCGGCATTAATGAACCACCGGCATCCATACCCAAAAATTTTCTTCCTGAACCATCTGCTCTTAAATACTCATCTTGAAGACCTAGACCTTCCTCATTGGGTTCAAAAAGAACGGCGCCGGCCCCATCCCCGAATATTATACATGTGGTTCTATCAGTATAATCTATAATTGAAGACATTTTATCGGCTCCTATCAAAAGCACTTTCTTGTACTTGCCTGATTCTATATAACTAGCTGCTGTTGACATGCCAAAAAGGAAACTCGAACACGCAGCTAAAAGATCATAGGCAAAAGCATTTGTGGCTCCTATTTCCGATGCTACAAATGCAGCTGTTGAGGCTACCATACTATCTGGCGTGGCGGTTGCTACGATGACCAAGTCTATTTCGGCAGGGTCTATCTTGCTTTTTTCAAGGAGATTTTCAGCCGCTTTAATACCTAAGTAAGAACTACCATTACCTTCATCCTCCTTTAATATTCTTCTTTCTTTTATTCCCGTTCGAGAAATTATCCACTCATCATTGGTATCAACCATGCCCTCGAGCATTTTATTGGTCAGGATAAATTTGGGAACATATCCCCCTACAGCCGTTATGGCCGCCGTAAGTTTACTCATACAACATTGTGTTTTTTGTAA
>JBATIW010000468.1:0-6896 GCA_049668005.1 Maribacter sp. | reverse complement strand
AGATTTGAAAATAAGCATGTGAAACAGAAGGAAGTCTTTTAAGACGAATTACATCTTCATTTATTTGAAGGGAATCCAAAGCTGATCCAGCTTTGGTATTAATCAATTTCTTGATAAATGATACTTTGATTCTTTTGGTTCCCTTAAATTTTACATCAACTATCCTAGGTGTTTGGGAAAAACCGAACAAAAAAACAAATAAAAAAATAAGAGACAGGTAGATTTTAAACATAGTGGATTTACAAACTCTTGAAGCCTCAAAGATAAGTTTTAGATATTACAAAGAGGTCACAGCGATAGCAAGTTCACCGCCTCTAATTTTAAACGTGGTGCTAACCGCTAAAATAAAAATGAGGAAAATTTCGGTATATCAATACATCTTGTAAAAATCCCGAATTACTAACTGGGCAGGTTTATTTTGGGGGGTGAACCTATTGTCTTTGCCACCGCCTGCTTTGTCATGGTGAATAAACCATTTCCAAACATAACCACCGGCAAACCAATCCTCGTTCCAGAATTCTTCAAAAATCGCTTTCTTGGCATTTACCTGTCCTTCCAGATTCACATTCTCTTCATTTCTATCCACTAACCATGGCTTCTTGGCCGTATAGTCCATACTGCGATAACCGTACTCCGTAAAAATAATGGGTTTATTTAATTCAAGGGACAAGGCACTCATTTTGTCCTTATGTTTTTGCCAACCCTTTTTCAATTGTTCTACTGAAGGTGTTCTTTCTTCAGACAACGGGAAATAGGCATCGATTCCTATAAAGTCAATATCCTCCCAAAAAGTAGTCCTGGGATACTCATCCCAATTCGCGGCATAAGTCAATTTTCCTTTATAAACACTTCTTATTTTTACAATAAGATTTTTCCAGAAAACCGGTCTGTTTTTTACAAATTGCTCCAATTCTGTGCCAATACATAAGAGTGCTGTATTGGTTTCTTGTGCCAATCGTGCAAACGACATTAAAAACTTCTCATAGGAAGATTCCAATGCCACCCAATCTTCTTCCGATTGCATTTTTAACGTACCAGTGAACTCCCCACGCCATATCCAAATTTGTGGTTTCAACATTACCTCAACACCGTTCTTATGAAGCATTTCAATGTATTGTTTTGCTCCACTTTTGGTTTCCCCAAACCATTGTCTTTCTGTATCGAAAATAATTTCTGGTGAATTTATTTCCCGAATAAAACCAAACGGCATAACCGCGGCATGGTTGGCATTTATGTTCAAGATTTCCTCTATATGTTGCTGCCCTACTTTCTCACGTGATGCAACAAAGCTAACCCCATTGATTTTTTCAAATTTTTGGCTGGCACAAGAAAATTGTAGCAAACACAAAATTAATAGGCCTAAAGTCTTCATTCATTAGCAATTAAGAATCTAAATTTAAGCTATTTATTACTATATGCTAAAATATAGCCCGTAAGCCTATGTTAAAAGTTTGGCCCAATCCGGTATTATTACCCCTTAAAAAGTTAGTGTATAATGCCTCTAAGTTCAAAGCATTTGTTAATTGGTATTTGGCTCCTCCACCCATTGCAGTATAATCTTGGGTAAAATTATTCCCTAAATCCAGTCGTTGCGAATGTTGCGCCAAGATCAACAATGTAAATTTAGAACTTGGAAAATAACTTAAAAAAAGACCCGGTGCCAAATTGAGGCTATTATTTGCAAAACTATCGCCAGCCTTACCAAAATGGAGCTCTGAGTTTAACTCGGTAAACAATTGTAATTTATCACCCGGAAAAGTGTAGTCATAAAAAAAACGATTTTGCCAAGTATAGCCTTTCTGGTCCAAAAAGACACTATTCTCACTCTCGTTGTCTACCAATGGAATGAAAAATGAACTTTGTATGGAAAAATTACTGGCGGAAACAAAAGGCACAAATTTAATCGATGGTGCTAGCGAGGTTATTCCTGATCGCGCGGTACCTTCATCGCCATCAAACTTAAATACATCAAAAGCCTTGCGGTCTTTTATGACATTACTCCGCATCTCAACGATAGCTCCAATATTCCATCTTTTATTCTCACCTACTCCTGTATAAACCTCTATGGTCGAAGTAAAAAAGGTAGCACGTGGAATTCTCCCTTCCTCAAAGGTACTTCTGGTCTCGGTATATAGATTGTTGAACCACTTTAAATCCCATTGCCCTTTGCCCACTAATTTAGAGGGAGTGTATTCTTGAATATTACTTTTCCGGGGCGAATCTTGGGCATTTTCCTGGCAAAATCCATTATGCGCTACAAACAAGAATACTATTAATACTAAGAGTTTATTGATTTTTTGCATATGTTTTGTTTGAAGTTGTTTTTATTTACTCTCATTCAAGGCCCAGTTATAACTATAAAATGAAACCTTTGCGTTTTCAGGCAATTTTTCGGTTCGATATTTATTTATAAAATCAATCAAATTTTCACCTTCTTTGGTAAAGTCACTTTTATACCATTCAAAAATTTGTGAAATCTTAACTTTGTTTTTATTCACTTGAATAAATAAGGGATCATTCAATGCCAATTTTGTTTGCTGTTCCAATTGCGCATCCAGTGTATTTGGCATATAGGCCTTATTTATTATTGGAGGACAACCCAAACCAGCACAAACTAAAACAAAATGGAATCGTGGTTCATTGGGAAATAAAGCCCGCAACATCTTATGTTCTATATCGTTTAAGGTTAGTAACTCACCTCCTATTTCATGCTTTTTTATATCAAAAAAACCACTTTTGTCCAAAGGGGATTTTATTGGGTAATTATCTACGATACTTTTTATTACCAACAGGTTATATCCATTGATCCAAAATGCCTGATAATTTGCTGTGTTATCCTTCGATAAATTTATTTTCCCAGCATGGTCCAATAGTTCATTTAAAGAAGACGGATTCTTGACAATCGATTTGTAATCGACTTTACCTTCACTAACATAGGTAGTAAAAAATGTATCCGCTTGCAAAAAGAATTCAGCCTCATGCTGTGCACATGCAATCATAACGGTCATAAAACAAAAAAGTCCGACTACTGGGTATTTAATCATTTTCTTAATTCTTTAATCCAAAACGAATGATAGGTCGATACCATTATCAGTTTCTTACAATTCGCTCTGTACTCAAATAACACCAAAAGATATCACATAATTATAACAGAATTAAACAAGCTTGAAAATTAAGTTCCTATATTTAGTTGCGACATAAGTTCAGGGAATCAACTAAAATCACATGGAACACATAGTTATTATTGGCAACGGCATTTCTGGAGTAACTGCGGCTAGGCATATTAGAAAACTTTCCGATAAAAAAATTACCATCATTTCTGCGGAGACAGAATATTTTTTCTCACGCACGGCGCTTATGTATGTTTATATGGGTCATATGAAGTTTGAACACACCCAACCTTATGAAAATTGGTTTTGGGAAAAAAATAGAATTGAACTTGTAAATGCCTATGTCGAAAGGATAAACCATGCAGAGAAAAAACTTCATTTAAAAGGAGAATCAGACATTTCATACGACAAATTGATTATTGCCACGGGTTCTAAACCTAATAAATTCGGTTGGCCTGGACAAGACTTAAAAGGTGTACAAGGAATGTATTCCAAACAAGATTTGGACAATTTGGAAAACTATGCTCCCAATAATAAGGTGTGCAATAGAGCAGTAATTGTTGGAGGGGGATTAATAGGAATTGAACTTGCCGAGATGCTTCGCAGCAGGGATATACCGGTTACATTTTTAGTTCGGGAAGATAGTTTCTGGAATGGGGTTTTGCCTTCGGGGGAATCTGAAATGATCAACGAACACATTTTGGAGCACCATCTGGATTTACGACTATCGACCAATTTGGTTGAAATTATACCGGATGAAAATGGACGGGCCAAAGCCGTGACTACAGATAATGGAGACACCATTGAATGTAATTTTGTCGGACTCACGGCAGGAGTATCACCGAATATTGATTTCTTAAAAGAAAGCGGTATTGACCTAGGTCGCGGGGTGAAGGTAAATCGTTATTTGGAAACCAACATCAAAGACATCTATGCTATTGGCGATTGCGCTGAACAGCATGAATCTATAGGAAATCGTAGACCCATTGAGGCCGTTTGGTACACTGGCAGAATGATGGGTGAAACTCTTGCCCAAACCATTTCTGGAAATAAAATCGAATATAAGCCAGGATTTTGGTTCAATTCAGCCAAATTTCTAGACGTGGAATACCAAACTTATGGTTGGGTATTTAGTGAAAAAATCAAAAAGGATTATGAAAAACATTTTCATTGGAGACATCCGAAGGAAAAAATCTGTATTACTGTTGCCTATCATGCCGAAACAAAACAATTTTTGGGTATCAACACCTTCGGAATACGCATGCGGCACGAAATATTCGATCGCTGGTTGACCGAAAATAGGAATGTTGAATATGTGATGGAATTTTTAAAGGACGCCAATTTTGACCCTGAATTCTATGTGCAATATGAATCTGAAATTGTATCTAAATTCAATTCGGATTTAGGAACCAAAATTGTTCTAAAAAAGAAAAGTTGGAAACGAATTTTTAAAAGCGCTTAAGACAATATGAAAACAATAAAAAACATTGGTCTTATCCTCTTTTTGATTGGTTTGGGAATTTTTACATCACTAATTTTCGTAGGTGAATTTAGGGTTAATCAAGAAACGCTGGATCAGGTAATTTCTGAAAAAGGTATAAAGAGTGAAATCTTCATCGGCGAGTTGAAGAAAAATGTCCTAGGTAAATCGTTTGATGGTATGCTTTCGTTCGCTCCAAAAATTACTTCTGCCTTAGAAACTGCAAACCAACAACATCGAAAAAACAAGGAGTACAAAAAAGTTATTTATACTGCCCCACATGACATGGCGGCCTTCATCGGAAAAAAAGCTGGCAGTGGCTTTATAACGAATAATAAAGGCCTCATGTGGTTTTTGACCTTTGGTCTGGGTATTATCGGAGCCTTAATGTTCATTATCCCAAACGTAATATTGCTCGGTGCAAAAGGGATAAAAAATGATGGCATTTATCATGAAAATGCCACTAATAGAGGTTGGATTGCCTGGTTCGTATTTATTTTCCTGGTCTCCTTTTATTTAATTCTTTATTTCCGTTCAGAATATGCGGTGAATTGGACGTATTTACTCGACCCCATTAGTGAAAGTCTTAGTGGGAATCCTGCCGGACATTGGTTCGTATACGGTTTTATGTATTGCACGGTCATGACTGTAATGGCTGTTCGCATGTATATAAAATACCGACATAATTTGTATCAAATGGTACGAACAACTTCGGTTTTGTTCTTTCAGATCGTTTTTGCCTTTTTGATACCTGAAATCATGGTTCGCTTGCAAATGCCTTACTACGATTTTAAAAATGCCTTCCCTTTGGATTACGATTTCTTTTTTAGCTGGAATTTAAAGGAACTAATGTCAAGTGGCGGAATTGGCCTATTCATATTGGTATGGGGTATCGTTTTGACCTTGATAATTGTGCCTGTAATGGTTTATTTTTTTGGAAAAAGATGGTATTGTTCCTGGGTATGTGGTTGCGGTGGCTTAGCGGAAACTTTGGGAGACCCATATAGACAACACTCCAGTAAGTCCCTTTTTTCATGGAAAGTAGAACGCTGGCTTGTTCATTTGGTCTTGGTCTTTGCCGTAACGATGACTTTATTGACTTTATATAGCTTTTTTACTGAAACAAGCACGGTTATTGGCATTAAGACACAAAGTGTACAGAACGCCTATAGTTTGTTAATAGGCTCCTTTTTTGCAGGTGTTATTGGGACAGGCTTCTACCCGATTTTCGGAAATAGGGTCTGGTGTAGATTTGGTTGCCCGTTGGCTGCATATTTAGGATTTGTCCAACGTTTTAAATCCCGTTTTAGAATTACCACGAACGGAGGACAATGTATTTCTTGCGGAAATTGTTCAACCTATTGTGAGCAAGGAATAGATGTTAGGGCCTATGCCCAAAAAGGGGAAAACATCGTACGCTCAAGTTGTGTAGGCTGCGGTATTTGTTCGGCGGTATGCCCAAGAGGTGTTTTGAAATTGGAAAATGGTCCAGAGAAAGGTCGTATTAATCCTACTCAAGTTTTATTGGGTAATGATGTTGATTTGATGGATTTAGTCAATAAGAAGTAAACATGGGCCACAGAATATTGATATCATTTCTTTTTGTTTTCGTGCTCCCTTTAACAAATAATGACGAATCCCAGTATTTCAAAGCGTTCTATGAGTCTGGCAAGCCAAAATCGGAAGGTTGGTTAGTAGATGGGGAAAAAACGGGATATTGGAAATTCTATCATGTAAATGGCAAAACTTCAGAACAGGGGCACTATAAATATAATAGAAGAGAAAAGTATTGGTATTTTTACAGCCCAGACAGAATTCGAATCAAAGAAGGAAATTATTTCGATGGTAAAATGGCAAATTGGTGGTTATTTTATGATACCAAAGGAAGAATAAACCATAAATGTCAGCTCAACGACGGAAAGAAGAACGGGTATTGTCTTAAATATGAAAACGAAGAGCTGATCTCAGCTGAAAGATATCAAAATGGGGAAAAAATCAAGGAATGGTTTAGTTTTGTTGATTTTCAACGAGAAAACAAACTATCCGATTTAAAATAATGGCAGACATTAAGGTTATTATCCCTGCATATAATGAAGCAGATTCCATTGCCCAAGTAATCCAAGAAATTCCAGAATCGGTTTCCGAGATAATTGTTGTCAATAATAATTCTTCAGATGAAACAGCTAAAAATGCTGAAATTGCTGGTGCTACCGTACTATCAGAGAAGAATATGGGATATGGGTATGCCTGTCTTTGTGGTATACATTACGTAGGTCAACAGTCCAAAACACCAGATATCATCGTAT
>JBATIW010000467.1:0-5008 GCA_049668005.1 Maribacter sp. | reverse complement strand
CGAAGCCAGTAAGCGCTCTATACATAAATGCATAAACGGCCATAGAGAACATCAAAACGCAGAAAATAGAATACGCTTTTAAGAGTAATACTACAAAACTAGGTTTGCAATCCTCGAATGCTTCGTTGTAAATGTTTTTAAAGTGTAAAAGTGTTCCCATATAGTTTTGTTTAAATGATTGTAAATCAAAGCTATAAGGGTTAAATCTGAGGCGATTGAAAGATTCGGAGGGACATCAAATATAGTAAATTAATACTAAAAATGACAAGTTTTGTGTTAAATGTGATTATTGTTGTCCCCTGTATTTTGCTATGGCTTCCTTTATTTTCTCAATTCTATTCTCAGGATCAGGGTGGGAACTTTGAAATTCGGGAACACGATTTGGTCCAGCTGCGGCTTTTAAAATCTTCATTACTTCTATCATTTCATTAGGTTCATAGCCTGCATTTATCAAAAACCAAACGCCAAGTTCATCACTTTCCAATTCATCACCACGACCATTCTTTAACAATGTATTCTGACCAATACTACTAACGATTCCTCCAGCATCTGCGCCAACTGTGGCGCCCATAGTTACTGTTTGCCAAAAATTACTATCGGCAATACGTTCTGCAGAATGCCTTCCAATCACATGTCCTATCTCATGTCCAAGAACACCTGCGAGTTGGGCTTCATTAAGTTGGGAGAAAAGGGCATAAGTAATAAAAATTTGACCTCCTGGTAAAGCAAAGGCATTAATTGTGCGGTCATCAGCCAATAAATGAAAATCATATTTGTACGGTGTTTCTCGCGCTATGCTATTATCCACCAACTTTTTGCCTACGAAATCAACAAATGATTGAAGACGTTCGTCTGGATAAAGACCCCCATGTTGTTGGGCCATTTCCGGAGCACTTTGTAGGCCAATGGCAATTTCTTGCTCCGAGGTCATATTAATGTTTTGTACCCTACCTGTATAGGGGTTTTCTTCCTTGTTATTGCATCGTTGAACTAAGGCAAAGGCCACTATTGCAATGCCTATTAATATTCTAATTTTCCAACTCCCTCTTCTCATGCTTATAAGTGTTCAGTATAGTCACAAATTACAAAAAGACTTATAAAAGCTCGGGATTAATATCTAAAATATTGTTTTGGATATAACTTTTTATAAACCCTGTTGTAAAATGTTCACTACCATAGAGTTCTTCTTGACGTAATAGCTGTAAAATATTCAATCTTCTATAAGCGGTAAGCATCGGTTTGGAAATAGGCGCATAACTATAGTGCCAAGGCTCATATTTAAACCCTCTTCTTTTAGGATCATTGGTATAGACCAAATAGTAATCGAATTTTTTTGAATTTTCAACCATCCAATTTTTAAAATCCTCGAATGGCCCTCCCTCGTTAAATTTTTCAGGAACCAGAACATCCCCATCAGTCTTTCTATAACCGTCAATAATATCAATATCCGTTCCCCAATGGTGTCTACTAGTGCCTGGTATTGTAGAATATTCAATAATCTTATCTATGGCCCTAAATGGGTCCATGCCATCATCTTCGGTATATTGCAAGTACTTTCTTTCCCAAATTGCCTCCTGTCTATAATAATTGCGATAACTGGATACTATTTTTAAATCCAATCCATCGCTATATGCGGCTTTTTTCATTTCTAAAAAGGCATCATGTGCTTCTTTCCGAAGATTAATTCCCTCTCCAAAGAGCTCAATATCTTCCTTGCCCATGAGTTCCAATACCGAATATTCAAAATCTTTGGAAAACCCTATAGTTGGCACTAGGGTTAATGCCAAACCTGATATACTGCTCTTTTTAATAAATGACCTACGCTTCATTTTCGCTATGAATTTTTATGGGTTATGCTATCTTATTTCAAACGGATTAAATCAATAACTCTGCCAATTTCAATTTATTCCATTTTTTATCAAGTCAACAACTGTTGATCATTAAAAAATTAAGGAATAGTATTTAACAGAACTATGCATATAACCAAAGGTAAGAAGTATTTATTCAATTTTATAGGCTCTTTTTTGGGATGTATCAATTATTAAGCCTGGGATTATAATTGGTAAAGGAAGTAAGAATATGGATAACAAAAAGATTAGGGAAATACACCAAAATTAAAAAAGGGAATTCCTATTGTTTAGATATAATATAGAGATACCCCTGATGCTTTTGCCTAAGGTCATTCATTGTAATAATATAAAAGTATATTCCAGAATCCAAACCAGAACCTTTGTCTATCACTGAATTTCTATTCGATTCTCCATTAAATTCATTTTGATAGTTTTCTTTTGAATAGACCATTACCCCATATCGATTGAAAATCTGAAGGGAGTTGCTAGGGGATTTTTCAATACCTTCAAGAACCAAAAGGTCATTTTGACCATCCCCGTTTGGTGTTAAGAAGTAATTATCCAATTCAATAGTACTAAAGTCTTCCAATTTATCGTCATTCCCACCTAGGGTAATAATTTCATAGTCATTGGGTATGAATAATTCTGAAGTAACTGACCCGTAGGCTAAACCGCCATCAACATTCGTATTTCCGAGATTTACCCAAATTTCTTGTTCGCTATGCCATCCAACAACTTTAATATCACTGACATATTCAGCAAAAGCACCAACGTTACTATATTCATCCCAGGTAAGGGTAATAAAGGAAGGTATGTCCCCTTCCAAGTGCCAAAACTCTTTTTCGCTTACTGAAATGTATTTAGATGCTTTTTTATTTATTTGGTAGTTTTTCCCATTGATTGATGTTGTATTTGGATTTTCATAGAAATATGCGCATTTGGCGAAAGCGTTTATTTCGTTTGAGTTGATACTCAAAGGTCTTAATCTTTCATCATCACCAACTGGAAAAGTGAAGACATCCTTGTTGGTCAATGCGGCATAGCCATCTACCATGGAAACATCGTTCTCACCGATATAAAAGGCATCGTCCATAAAGTTGGGAAAGACGGAAGTATGATTTCTTGGGGTAATTACATCTCCTGAAATTAAATTGCCATTGTTTACGACCCCAATCGCCGTATCCAAAAATAGACCTTGGTCCACCAGTATTTCAGTATCATAAAATATTGGACTGAAGGCTCCTGAAACTTGTATTGACGTATTTTCCCCATAGAATCCTACCAAGCCTAAATTTTGGTCAAAATCACCGTTGTTGATCAAATCCATATGAAAACCAACCATAGCATTATCATGTATTTGAATAGTGCCATAGTTATGGACTGCCTCTTGGGCAACCAAAATATGTATAAAGAAGAAAAATATACTAAATGTCTTCATTTTTTTGGTTAGTTAGATACGGAAATAACAACATCTATTTTATTCATAGCAACCAAGGATACTGGTGATAAACTTGTAATTGTCGCATTGTTCATTGTTCTATTGTCATCCTCCAATGTTGTAAAAGTATAAATAGGGTTATTGCCAGGTGTTGGATCAACCATGCTAATTACCGTGGTTGTTCTACCAGAATAACTTCCACTGTCATCCATATGCAAACCACTGCCCTCTCCAATTTGTTGACCGTTTCTGAAAATCTTGATATGTGGATGTGCCCAATGGTTTCCTGTGTTATTGGCTACTGCCATTAAATCGATTTCAACATAATCCGGAGAGCCAGAATAAGTGATAGTACTTGGCCCGGAAAAAGACCAACCTGTATCAGTTCTTGTCTGTTGGACCGTAAGTGTTCCATTGGAATGGATATCTGTATCATTAACTTGACCAGCCCATATTGAAGACTGATCTACCTGAATGGTGGTGGTTGTTAAATTTTGTTCAAGAAATGCACCGCCATCTGAACCAGCGGTAATTGAATTGTTTGAATCATCAGAAACAACCGTTGCTGAGGTGATGTATCCGTTGTTCGCCGTAAAAGCGTCGACTTCAGCTTCAGTCAATTGGGTGTTTGTGTCAATGGAATGTCCGCCTTCAACAAACCCCAAGGCCTCTATGTCCGTCTTGGAAAGTTGTGTATTATCATCTCCATCAGCGATATCAGCAGGAAGGTTAATAGCAAGGGTCCACCCACTACCATTGTATTGATAAATAGTTTTTTCTGTTTTATTATAGATTAATGACCCTTCAACAGGATTTGCAATCGAACTCATTTCTGAAGTTGTAGCATGTGTTAATCCTAACAATAAAGTACCATCAATTTGAGCGTACGAATAACTACCAATCAATAACAGTACATATATAATGAAATTCTTTTTCATAATCCTATAAATCAAAAACGATGAACATAAATTCTGAATTGTACCTTGATCTATTGGTGCCCCCATTGTCATTGTCTCCAATAATAACTTCAAAACCAGTTGAAGTTTGATTGGAGTAGGAGATACCAGGGTCGTCATTTCCTGCCCCACCTCTTCCAGGCTGTGTTAGTTGAATAATATAGTTGGCATCAGAAACCATACCTGCAGGCAGTGTTACACTATACCTACCAGTGCTAATTCTTGAAGCGGAAATGCCTGAAGTAGCTTTTAATATTCCTCCTGTACTTGATATTTTACCAATTGCCTTGACCATGCTTTCAAATAATGCGCCGCCATTAGCACCTACCGTAATGTCATTATTTGTCTCTGAAGCAATCACATTAGCGGTTTGGTCTGTTGTAGCTTCATTGGTATAGGTGATTTCTCCGGTCGAAGTATCTTGAACTATGGAAGTAACAGCTTCGTTAGCCGTACCACCGCCTAAACTAAGCGCGTAGGTATTCCCAGTTTTTGATAGTGTTTGGATTTCGTTTGTATCACTTAAATCGCCATCAGCGGTATTGTGCGCTGCAATATCTGCAGCGTTCGCTGTAATGTCCGTATCATTTGCTGCAATGTTGGTTGCATTGGTGGCAATATCAGTATCGTTCGTTGCAATATTGGTTGCATTGACGGCGATCCCTGAAATATCCTGGTCCCCGGTGTTTATCCCTGAGGTGTTTGAGATGATGGTTGCCTGTGCCGGACTGATCCCGGTCTTGGCGGTATTGATCGCGATGGCA
>JBATIW010000466.1:0-6500 GCA_049668005.1 Maribacter sp. | reverse complement strand
GGTACCTACTTGGCCCCATATAGTAACTTCATCCTCTATGACGACACAGCCAGCGATTCCCGTCTGTGATGCTATCAAACATTTTTCGCCAATCTCAGTATCATGACCAACATGTACCTGGTTATCTAGTTTTGTTCCCTTTTTAATGGTGGTATCACCGGTCACTCCTTTGTCTATGGTGCACAATGCACCTATCTCTACATTGTCTTCTATAACCACCCTTCCACAGGAAATCAACTTATCAAAACCTTCTGGTCTTTTCTTATAATAAAAGGCATCAGCGCCTAAAACAGTACCTGAATGTATAATTACATTATCCCCTATAACACAATTATCATAGATTGAAACGTTGGAATGCAAAAGACAGCCGCTTCCTATTGACACATTATTACCAATGAATACATTAGGCTGAATTACAGTATCTTGGCCTATGTTAGCTGAACTTGAAATTAAAGTATCACATTTTTCAAAAGGACGAAAGAATTTAGAAATTTTATTGAAATCCCTAAAGGGATCATCAGAGATAAGTAAGGCTTTACCTTCTGGACAGGCCACATCTTTATTGATCAAAATAACCGAAGCATTCGAATTCAGCGCCTTGTCATAATATTTAGGATGGTCAACAAAAACAATTTCCCCCTTTTGCACCACGTGAATCTCATTCATCCCCAAAACCGGAAAATCAGAAGATCCAACATAGCTGCACCCTATAATTGTGGCTATTTGTTCTAAGGTATGTGGATTAGGAAATCTCATTGTTTAAAAGCAATTCTAGGGACTCGCACTATTATTCTTTTACTCTTTCCATATAATTACCCTTTTCGGTATCGATCTTTATTTTATCACCCTCATTTATAAAAAGGGGTACATTGACCCTTGCTCCGGTCTCAAGGGTAGCTGGTTTGGTGGCATTGGTGGCTGTATTGCCCTTAACCCCAGGTTCTGCATGGGTAACTTCCAATACAACACTAGCTGGCATATCAACTGACAAAGGCATGCTATCCTCGGTATTGAAGAAAATGGTGACTATAACACCTTCTTTCATTAAATCTGGAGCATCCAAAGAACTTTTTTCTAGGGATATCTGATTATCATCATCGGTATTCATAAAGTGAAAGGTATCACCTTCAGCATAGAGAAATTGGTATGATCGGGTTTCAACGCGAACATCGTCTATTTTATGGCCCGCTGAAAATGTATTGTCTATCACCTTGCCTGTAGTGACGCTTTTAAGTTTTGTCCTTACAAACGCCGGGCCTTTACCTGGCTTTACATGTAAAAACTCTATTATTTTAAATATATCATGATTGTACTTAATGCACAACCCTTTTCTAATATCTGATGTAGATGCCATATATTGAATTAATTAGTGCTAAAATAGCCTTTCATAATACCACGCTGGGAATCCCTGATAAATTGAAGGATTTCATCTCTTTCAGGAGTTGCTTCCATTTCGGCTTCAATAATTTGTACTGCCTGGGTATTATTGTAGTTTTTCTGATAAAGTATGCGGTAAATATTTTGAATCTCACGGATTTTATCTGAACTATACCCTCTTCTCCTTAATCCAACTGAATTGATACCTACATAAGATAATGGCTCACGAGCTGCTTTTACATAAGGCGGTACATCCTTTCGCACCAAGGAGCCCCCAGTTACAAAAGCATGACTGCCAATGGATACAAATTGATGTACAGCGACCAAGCCAGCCAAAATAACATTGTCGCCAATAGTCACATGCCCTGCCAGGGTTGAATTATTCGAGAAGATACAATTGTTACCAACCAAGCAATCATGGGCAACATGGCAATAGGCCATTATTAAACAATTTTTACCAATCACCGTTTTATTACGATCTGATGTGCCTTTGTGAATAGTTGCACACTCACGAATAGTGGTATTGTTGCCTATAGTTACGGTTGTATCCTCTCCATCATATTTCAGATCCTGCGGTGGTGCAGAAATCACTGCCCCAGGAAAAATATTACAGTTCTTACCGATCCTTGCGCCTTCCATGATGGTGACATTTGAACCAATCCAGGTGCCATCGCCAATTATGACATTATTATGTATTGTAGTAAAAGGCTCTACAACTACATTCTTGGAAATTTTTGCTCCGGGATGTATATACGCAAGCGGTTGATTCATACTAGGTTCTTTTTACGATTTGGGCCATCATTTCCGCCTCACTTACCAATTTATCATTGGCATAAGCATAAGCTTGCATATGACATATACCCCTACGGATTGGGGTTATTAGGCTACAATGGAAAATCAAAGTGTCGCCGGGCAATACATTTTGTCTAAATTTCACTTTATCAATTTTCATGAATAAAGTCAAGTAGTTTTCAGGATCCGGAACGGTGCTCAGCACTAATATTCCACCTGTTTGTGCCATGGCTTCAACCTGTAAAACACCAGGCATTACAGGAGCTCCGGGAAAGTGACCTACAAAGAATGGCTCGTTCATAGTTACATTCTTCATACCAACCACATGCTTCTCGGAAATCTCAATGATTCTATCTATCAATAAAAAAGGAGGCCTGTGCGGTAACATCGCCATAATTTGATGAATATCCATCAAGGGTGGCTGACTTAAGTCATATTTAGGAACGTTGTTCTTTTTCTCTAATTTAATGATCTTGGCCAATTTCTTCGCAAACTGCGTGTTTATATAATGTCCAGGCTTGTTTGCAATTACCTTACCTCGTATACGTGTACCTGTCAATGCCAAATCGCCAACTACATCCAATAATTTATGTCTTGCAGCTTCATTAGGTTGGTGCAAGGTTAGATTATCAAGAATTCCATTGGGCTTTACAGAAAGCTTTTTCTTTTTAAAGGCTTTCTCTAATTTTCTCATTGTTTCCTCAGAGATTTCCTTATCTACATATACAATGGCATTGTTCAGATCGCCCCCTTTGATCAAGCCATTTTCCAACAACATTTCCAATTCGTGTAAAAAACTGAATGTTCGGGCATCGGCAATCTCAATTTTAAAATCTGAAATTTTCTCCAATGTCGCATTTTGCGTACCTAAAACCTTGGTACCAAAATCTACCATTGAAGTAACTTGGTATGTATCAGATGGAATTACGGTAATCTCACTACCCGTTGCTTCATCCTTATACGATATAACCTCCTTCACAATATATTCTTCGCGCTCCGCATCCTGCTCAACAATTTCCGCTTTTTCCAGAGCTTCAACAAAAAACTTGGAAGAACCGTCCATAATTGGTGGTTCTGGGGAATCCAACTCAATTAAAACATTATCAATCTCCAAGCCTACCAAAGCCGCCAAAACATGTTCGGAGGTTTGGATTTTGACACCATTTTTTTCCAAATTAGTTCCTCTTTGGGTATTTATCACATAATTGGCATCTGCCTCTATTATGGGAGCTCCCTCTAGATCCACTCGTTTAAAAGCATAGCCGTGATTTTCGGGTGCCGGTACGAATTTCAGCGTTACATTTTCACCAGTGTGTAAGCCAACACCGGTAAGTGTAACTTCTTTCGCAATGGTTCTTTGTTTATTATTTGTTTTGGTCACTGTCAATTTTTTTTTCCAGTTTGTCAATTCTGTTTACAATCTTAGGCAAGTTCTTGAAATGAACATAAGACTTATTATAATCACCATAATTTAAGGCTGGTGACCCTTGTAAGACTTCATTATCCTTAATGTTTCTGCCAATACCTGATTGGGCCTGTATTTTTACATTATCACCTATGGTAATATGACCTACAATGCCCACTTGGCCTCCAATCATGCATCTTTTGCCGATTTTGGTTGAACCTGCAATGCCAGTTTGAGCTGCAATAACAGTATGTTCGCCTATCTCAACATTGTGTGCAATTTGTATTTGATTATCGAGTTTTACCCCTTTATGTAATATTGTAGAACCTAGCGTAGCCCTGTCAATGGTTGTACCCGCACCAATATCCACATTATCTTCCAAAACTACATTACCGGTCTGTGGCACCCTACTGAATTCACCTTCCTTATTCGGGGTATAGCCAAAACCATCTGCACCAATGATAGCTCCACTATGAATGATACAATTTTTACCTATTACCGTTTCAGAATAAATCTTGGCTCCTGCAAAAACAACCACATTGTCATCAATTTTCACATTATCACCAACATATACATTGGGATAAATCTTTACATTATTTCCGATGATCACATTATTGCCTAAGTATGAAAAAGCTCCTAGATAAAAGTTTTCACCATAAATAGTATCATCGCCAGTAAAAACGGGAGATTCGATGCCTATTTTATTATTATTTACCTGATTATAGTATTCCAATAGTTTTGAAAATGATTCGTAAGCATCATCTACCTTTATCATTGTCGTGGCAATATCCTGTTCAGGAACAAAATCTTTGTTTACAATAGTAACAGATGCCCTCGTAGTATAGATATGTGCTGTGTATTTGGGGTTTGCCAAAAAGGTTAGAGAGCCACTTTCGCCCTCTTCTATTTTGGCAAGCCTATGAACGGCTATTTCTGGATTCCCGTCGACTTCGCCCTCCAAAATGCCTGCAATCTGACCTGCTGTAAATACCATGGGTGCAAAAGTAAGAAAAATAGTTATACAGAGACTTTGGGGTAACAGATATAATATTTGGTAACTTTTTTCGATAGTGTCCTTAAATTCAAGTGGTCTGATGCCTTGGCCACATCCTTCAATCTGCCATCCTTTCTTAGGATATTAATATTCTGCTTGTCAAGATTATACGCTCTGTTTTCTATTTCCCCTTTAAAAACAAAATACCCCGTTTCCTCATCAGATAAGCCATGAAGTTTTTTGAAAGCGTTAAATTCATCTTCCAGCTTATTTTTAGCAATGGGCTTATTTTTCATTTTGATGGTCAACAACCTTCGGTTAATTATCATTCCACATAATCTCGAAAGCACAAAATCATCGTGATGCTGCCATTTTTTAAGTGCTGCGAGAACATCTATATCATCAAGTTGTGCGAATTTTTCCAAGACTCCTGGGTCAAAATCGGGTTTTTCAATCTTGTTTTCCATAAAAAATAGAAGGGCCTCACTGCATGCCAACGGTACACCCATTACGACGAGCTGACGTGCCCGCTTCAAAATTCGAATCAATAATTGTTCGGCCACCAATCCGGTTTTATGTAGATATACCTGCCAATACATAAAACGTCTGGCCATTAGAAATTTCTCTACAGAGTAGATTCCTTTTTCTTCAACAACCAGCTCATTATTAATTACATTAAGCATGGTTATTAATCGCTCCGCATTAATGCCCCCTTCGGTTACTCCTGTATAAAAGCTATCCCTATTCAAATAATCCAGCCTGTCCATATCAAGCTGGCTACTTATGAGTTGGTTTAAGAATTTTTTGGGGTATTTGCCCTGGAATATTTCAATAGCAAGCGTTAAACTTCCGTTAAACCTTTGATTGAGTTCCTTCATGAGCAATAGGGAAATATGCTCGTGTGAAATACCTTCAACAATACTATTTTCCATGGCATGCGAAAAAGGGCCGTGACCAATATCGTGCAATAAAATGGCGACAAGCAACCCTTCCTCTTCTTCTTCCGAAATCCCAACCTTCTTAAAACGAAGCACTTGTATGGCTTTGAGCATTAAGTGCATGCTACCAAGCGCATGATGGAAACGGGTATGGTGGGCACCTGGAAAAACTAAATACGACATGCCCATTTGGGAAATTCGTCGAAGCCTTTGGAAGTATGGATCCGCTATTAGATTAAAAATAAGGGTGCTGGGAATTCTAATAAATCCGTAAATTGGGTCATTGAAAATCTTGAGCTTGTTCGATTCCATCAAAATGGCTTAGTTTTTTAATACGAAAATCAAAGTTATGCAAATGAAATGAGACCCTGAAGCTATTGGTCAGGGTACCTTCATTTTCGTATTTCATATACGTCTTGCAGACTTTATTAAATACAATTTCACTAAAATGAACAAGATAACAATCCTTTGGGTCGATGATGAAATCGATTTGTTGAAACCCCATATTATTTTCCTTGAAGGAAAAAATTATTCGGTTGTTACGTGTAAGAGTGGACAGGAAGCGCTGGAGGAAATTCAGAAAACCGCTGTAGACATTATCTTTTTGGATGAAAATATGCCGGGCCTATCGGGACTTGAAACTTTGAATGAAATCAAGGTGATCAATTCTTCCATTCCTGTTGTTATGATTACCAAAAGTGAAGAGGAGCTTATCATGGAGGAGGCCATTGGTTCCAAGATTGCGGACTACTTGATAAAGCCCGTGAATCCCAATCAAATATTGTTATCCTTAAAGAAAAACCTTGATCATTCACGTTTGGTTTCAGAACGTACTACAGCCAATTATCAGCAGGAATTTCGGAAAATCGCAATGGATTTGTCCATGGTGAATTCTTATGAGGCCTGGATAGAATTGTACAAAAAATTGATTTATTGGGAACTTAAACTTGAGGATATTGAGGATAGTGGTATGTTCGAAATTTTGGAGTCCCAG
>JBATIW010000465.1:0-1523 GCA_049668005.1 Maribacter sp. | reverse complement strand
AAACAGTAGTTAACAAGACAAAAAAAGTTAAATATGCTAGTTTTATATTTTTAAAACGTGTCATAATATATTATACTTATTTAGTGGGCTTAATTAATGTAACACCAATCACCAGACCTGCTGCCAGGGTGAGGGCGACTACAAACATCTGTAGAAATTCCGGTCCTCCCGTTTGCATATTTCCAGTGGCAAAAGCTGCCAAGCCCCGGAACCCGACTGAACCGCTAACCAGTAGAACAAATGCCGGCACCAACACAATGGAAGGTGGTCGTCCCGTTTTTCGTGCCCAAAGACTTGTAAATAAAACCAATACGATGGTCCCCAGTAGATTCCCGAAATTTGAACCAACTAAATCGCTACCAAGCAGTATTCCTCCATAGGCTATACCCATTGCAAGGCATGTCCATAAAAAATCCCGGTAAGAAGTCTGAAATGCGATTCCAAGCCCTATAATGATGGCTGGCATAAAAAGCCAGAGCCATACGGAATCAATAGGCGTTGCAATAGTGGCTGCAGGGATAGTCAAAATGAACGCTACGGCCTTTACGCCGAGCCATGCGCCAAAGAATTGTTTGAAGAGATAAATCAGTCCGCTCACGAGATTGGAAAGGCCTGAGGCTATGTGTTTTGTTACAATTTCCACTATGCCTACGCTTATACCGTAACCGGGAATCAAAATCAAAATTGCTGAAAGTGTAACCAGTACCACATTAATTTCTGGATAGAAAAATCTTCCTATACCGGCTAAAATTCCTGCCACAAAAGCAGTAGATAATGGAAGCCATTCGACTTTAAGGGGCCTCCAGCTACCCGATTTTATTACTATAAAGAAAACCACCAAACTTAAAATCCCGGAAAGAATTAAATCCATCCATGAACCACCCATTAGCACAGGAAATGCTACTCCACATAATATATAGCTGAGCGCAGTAGTAAAATTTCCCCATGGGTGTGGAAGTTTGTCAATTTCATCTAAACGCGTGCTGGCCTCTGCAATAGATAATTTTCCCTTTCCCAATTCGTTTATAAGCTCGCCCACATTTGCCAGTTTATTTAGTTCCGAACCGGTTCCATGCATGGCCGATATATGAATGTTTTGCCAATCACTCCCATCTTTTGAAAATGAAAAGATTATCTGGTCGGGCGTAGAACGAAAAATACCTTCATAACCTAAAATTTTTGTTATCCGGTTCAAATAATACTCTAGCCTGGCCGCATTGGGGCCGTAACCGTGCATTCTTTCGCCCAGTTTGATGATAAACCGACATGCTTCATCAAAAGAGGGCTGATTTGTATTTTCTTTTTTCATTTCTCTTTATTATAGGTGTTCCTCTTTAAATTGTTCAAACTTCATCAGGGCATTTTCTATAGCCGAAAAGTTTACGGTATCATGCCGGCCAATAAAAACCAACTGCGTTTTAGGAGGATTTTCACCCCATGAACCTGTAGGTTTTAAGGTGGCTCTTTTCCCAACCAATTGAAATAGTATCGGTTTTCCCGGTTGGTCTGCAGCATATATAAAC
>JBATIW010000464.1:0-5090 GCA_049668005.1 Maribacter sp. | reverse complement strand
CATGAAAAGTGGGGCATCTTCCAGCAAAGACATAAAAAGACCATCAACCTCATACTTAAAAGGTGGGATATGAAAATTGTGAAGATCAATTTTAAATAAGTGTTGTTCCTGCGTAGTCAGCCAAATCAAGCCATCACTTGAAGCATGTGCCCACCAGCCAGAATTATCCAAAAAGGTTCCGGATTTATCCGCATCATTACCAAAATGGGTAATTTTTTGGTTTACAGGGTCATAGCGGTTAATGCCATTCGCATTGGTCCCAATCCATAGGTTTTCCTCGGCATCTTCTAAAATAAAGGTAATATGATCATAGCCAACTGTTGCACTTAACGGTGGGCGACTTAGCTTTTCGGGATGTTTTGGGTCATAGGAATAACGGGTGAACTTCCCTGTCTTACGATCCAATGTATGCAAACCATCTTTATCTGTGCCAATCCAAAAGTTGCCCTTACTATCTTCAAATATGGCCCTTACTTTATTACTGACAAGACTGTTTGCATTAGTAGGGTCGTGCAAATAGCGAGTGAAAGTACCCTTGCTTCGATCAAATTTATTAAGACCACCTTCTAGATCTTGTGGGTCCCATGGCACTCCTGTCCCAATCCAAAGGGTACCTTCCCGGTCTTCATAAATGGCCCTAACCAAGTTGTGACTCAGACTTGTTGGATTATTGGGGTCATGGCTGAAATGATCGAACTTTCCTGTTTTTAAGTCCAGCCGGTCCAGACCTTTCGGTGTTCCTACCCAGAGAAAGCCAAGATGATCCATGTGGATAGCCCAAATACTATTACTGCTCAAACTTTCAGGATCATTGGGATCATGACGATAATGTGTAAAAGTACCCGACACTGGGTCTAACATATCCAATCCGCCTGCCCCAACCCAGATATTACCAGAAGGATCCGCGAACAAACATTCGGGATAATCACCACCTAATGAGTTTGGATCCTTGGGGTCGTGTCGATACTGGGTCATATAACTACCATCATATCTCACAATTGCCCCTTTCGTTGGGTCTGCGAACCACATAAACCCATTCTGATCTTGGGTAATAGCGTTGATCTTGCCTAAAGTAACCCCATTGGATCCTTCAATTTTTGTGAATTTAAGTTGTTTGGTCTGCGCAGTACTTATATTCGAAAGACATAAAATGAATACAAGAAAAGAGAACAACCTGAATTTCATTATTGTTTTGAATGCGCTATTTCTATTGTTCATTTTATATAGTTAAAAGGCACAGCTATTTTCCATGGTTTTTAATATCATTTTAGTTGTGCTCATGGGAAAGCCATTATAATACCTACCTAATCTGCTTAATATCCTGGATTCTGAACCAAATTAGGATTAGAAAGCAGGGCATTTGACGGAATAGGATACAGATTTTTGGTTTCATCACCGATAAACTTTGGGTCTTTAAACTCCCAATTCCTGGTAAATTGGCCAAAACGAATCATATCTGTTCTTCTAACCAATTCAAGATATAATTCCCTACCCCTTTCTTCCAATAATTCGCTTTCAGATACTGTACCCAGTGGTGTAGCACCTCTTAGTGCTCTAAGTTCATTCACCATGGCGGTGGCATCGCCACCAGAACGAAGAATGGCTTCGGCTTTCATTAAATGGGCATCCGCATACCTAAAAATAATAGTATGATTTGTAAATCCGTTGTCCTTACTTGGGTGATATTTAAGTACGCGAATACCATCAGCCTCACCAACACCGATCAGACCAGGATATTCCTTGGTAAATACCAAGTCATTACCAGTACGATCTTTTGTTTTAGTGCCATCTGCATTGTACTGTTGTCCTATAAGGAAGCCATATCCTATCCCTTTGTTTATTTCATTCGATTCATTTATACCCGGAACAAATCCTCTACGCTCTTCTTGACCTAACCCGAATGCATTGTTATTCGCGTCCCCTTCAAACATGTCATAAAATTCCGACAGGGTGCTGAAGCCATTCCAGCCTCCACCTTGATTGTAATGCAAAGATCCGTAGAGCAGAAAGCTAACATTCATGGGTAACCAAAATACGGTTTCTGTATCAGCACTTTCTTCGAATATGCTAAAATACCCTGATCCCAAAGAAAAGCCATCAGCTGCGATTTCATCTACAAGGGAAACAACTTCATCTAGTGATACAGGATTACCAGTACCATTATAAACACCTGAATTTAAAAGTACCCTAGCCTTTAAGAAGCGGGCAGCGGCTTTGGTTCCTCTTTTAAGATTGTCCATATCGCTGGCTGCAGCTGTTGGTAATCCGGCAATAGCAGTGTCCAAGTCGGTTAGTACAGCGGCAAGAGCTTCAGTTCTCGATAAAATAACGGGGTTAATATCTGGCCCTTCATCCGGTGCTCTATTGGGAACCTGACCATACAGGTCCATAATAACCCAAGTGGCAATCGCCCGTACAAAACTTGCTTGTGCTACCTCTTCTGGTGAAGCATTACTTCTAGGGTCGATTACCTCAGAAGTAATGAATATGATTTCATTCCATGTATTCCATGTAGAAAGAATTGCACCGTGTGAAGCATCCCATGCGTGGGTATGCAAGTTTCTCCATAAGCCATTATCACCCCAGTCAGTACCTCTGGTAGGAACAATCTGTTCATCGGTGGTAATCTCTTGCAAGCTATTATACTCGCCAACCACAACCAAGCTAGGGCCTAATCGGTTGAAGATATTGTCAAGTGAAGCAGGCACACTTTCAACGCCATTGAATATTCCCCCTTCTGTTGTGGATCTATCTATGATGCGATCTGTTTCTTCTATCTCCAAATCAGAACAGGAGATGATCACTATTGCCCATATGGCCAGCAGCAAATAATTTTTAATTTGTGCATTTCTCATGTTTTTTAAAATTTTGCAGTTAAACCAAAAGTAATTGTCCTTGGTCTTGGGTAGGCCAGATTGTCAATCCCTGCCGTAGGAATACCGTTTAGAAAATTGGTACCGGATGTGTTTACCTCTGGATCAAGTCCACTATAGCCTGTTATTAGAATTAAATTTTGTCCAGTCACATTTAAGTACAGACTTTTAAAAGTACCCATACCACTTATGGGCACATTATATCCAATGGTTGCGTTTTGCATACGGACATAATCACCTTTTTCCAAGAATCGCACAGAAACTTCCGCTGCTGCATCACCAGATTCGCCACTGGTTAAAACATCTTTTGTAACATTTCCTCCACTCCTTAAAGACCCAGCTGTAAAACGCGAATTCCGGGTACCATTATATACCGAGAAGGCAAACTGGCCCGAAAAGTAAGCGGCAAAATTCCAATTTTTATAGGATGCATTTAAAGAGAAACCTGCAGTTACATCTGGTAAGGCATCTTGCCCTACAAAGGTCTGACCATCGCCTATAGGTTGACCGTTGTCATCAAAACCTTCAAAAGACCTTAAATAGTACGAAAACAAAGGTTGATCTTCGGCAAGTACTTGGACAAATGACCCTGATAATCCCTGTCCACTAATAGCACCAGCCGGAATTTGTCCGGCAAAATCCTGCAATTCGTTCTCATTGTAAGCGATATTAAACGATGCATCGAGATTAAAGTTTTTGGATTGTACAAAATCATAGGCCAATGCAAATTCAATACCCTGGTTTAACATAATAGCGTCTAAATTCTGGAATAAAAATGGCCGTGGTGAAGGTTGGGCCGCTGGTACCTTTATCAATAAGTCTGTCGTTTCCTTGCGGTATAGATCAATTGAACCGGAAAGCCGATCCTGGTTAAATCCAAAATCGATACCAACGCCAAAAGACAATGTTTCTTCCCATTTCAATGCATTGTTTACAAATGAAATTACCTGAGTGCCCGGAATGTTTATTTCCCCTCCATTCCCAATAAAACTATCTTCGTATCGCTCAGTTCTAACAAAATTACCAAATCCAAGACCTTCTTGGTTCCCTGTGATGCCTCCACTTGCACGTAGTTTTAAGGTTGATATATCGAAACCAATAAAATCTTCTTCGTCTATTTTCCACGCAAAGGCAGCTGATGGAAAGATACCATATTGATTATCCGGACCAAAACGTGAAGAACCATCCGCACGGACAGTTGCTGTAAAGAGGTATTTATTGGACAAAGAATAATTTAACCTTGCAAAGAAAGATTGCAATTTATCGGTAAAATCAAAGGTGTCCGCAAAAACAGAAGTAACACTAGTGGCTACTGGCGTAATCATATCAGTACCTATAGGGAAGAGCCTGTTCACAAAAATATCAGAAGTGTTTGTTCCAATACCATACTGTTGGTAATTACCACTTATAATTGCTTCAATGGCATTGGCAGAATTTTCCAAATCTTTGCCTGCTTCATTAAGATCACTAGTAGAAAATCCCCACCCTTCTACATTTCTACCACTTCTTTGAAAATCCTGATAAGAGAATCCTACGAGGGCATCCAATGAGGAATTTTCAAATTTCTTTTTATAGGTTACAATGGCCTCCAATAAATTGTTTGTCACATTAATATCGCCAAGCCCTCCAGTACCTCTGTCGGGAGCACCAAATGCATCCAGGTTATCCCGGCTATTAACGGAAAGCGTGGTAGATTTAGAGTTGTCATACCCTACAGTAAGCTTTCCCGACAGTTCAGAAGTAACCGCATAATCCACTGAAAAATTTGCTAAGAATCTATTTGTAAAGCCCGTGGTCTGTTGATATTCCAAAATCTCTGAAGGCGTTAGAATACCCGCTGAAATAAAATCCAAGCTTGTGGGAATAGTAGGGTTGGATGAATAAGCTCCAGATAAGGCTTGCACAGGAGAAAAAGCCTCATCATTTACTCTGGACAATGCGCCTCGAAAACTAAGCTCAAGCTTGTCTTCCAAGAAGCGGTGCGACCAATTAAGTCTCCCGCTAACCCTTTTTAGGGAAGACTTTTTAATAATACCGCTTTGCTTTCCATGACCAAAGGTTGCGAGAATGTTTCCTTTGCCATAATTTTTGGACCAAGATAAATTTATGTTTTGCGATATGCTCGTTCTTGTAACAAAATCTTGCCAATCTGTATTGCCTCCAAAATCGACTGCAACTGCATCACCACCAAACCGTGCGATTCCTGCTAAGAACTCC
>JBATIW010000463.1:0-2012 GCA_049668005.1 Maribacter sp. | reverse complement strand
GTGGGATATACTGGATTCGAACCGGTGACCTCTGCCCTGTCAAGGCAGCGCTCTAAACCAACTGAGCTAATATCCCAAATATTTCAATATACTCTTTATTACCCTAAATTTGGATAACTCGCCCGACCTAAGTCGGGATGCCCTGAATGCTGACGATACGCCTCTGGCGGATATCAGCATCCTGACATTGCACTTCGCGAAATCGTCAGGACCAACTGAGCTAACACTCCATATGGCAAAATACAGAGCGCTAAGATAAAGCTAATTTTGATTTCAAAAAACTTTCATTTTCAAGAAATTCGAAATTGGATAGTCAATGAAGTTAACCACATATTCTTCATTATTTAATCTATATGTATCAAAGGACAAATTGTATTATGATAGTTGTTTGCTTAAAATAATTTGATGTATTTTTAGATTAACATTTCCTATATGAATTATACTAGTAGCGCATAAAATACAGTGGGTTCAACACCTTAATACATGTCAAGAGATAGCTTAGCAAAAAATTTCGATTCACGGTACCCTTCCATTGAAGATCTTAGAAACAAAGCGAAAAAACGCATCCCTAAATTCGCTTTTGAGTACTTGGATGGCGGATGCAATGAGGAAGTAAATCTTAAACGGAACACAAAGGAAATTCGCGATGTACAACTTCGGCCAAATTATTTGGACATCTACAAAGGTGCCAATTTAAAAACAGAATTGTTCGGCCATGTCTATGATGCACCTTTTGGAATAGCGCCGGTAGGACTCCAAGGTTTAATGTGGCCCAATGCCTCGGAAATATTGGCAAAAGCCGCCATTGAACATAATATTCCATACGTATTAAGTACGGTTTCAACAAGTAGTATTGAAAGAATCAGCGAAGTAACTGAAGGTAGAGCTTGGTTTCAACTATATCACCCCGTCGAGAATAGTATGAGAAATGATATATTGAAAAGAGCTGAAGCTGCGCAATGTCCAGTACTGGTTTTGCTTTGTGATGCCCCCTCTTTTGGCTTTAGAGCGAAGGAAATCCGAAACGGACTATCGATGCCTCCTAAAATGAGCTTGAACAACTTGCTACAGATTTTTGGTAAACCCAATTGGGCATTACAAACCTTACTACATGGTCAACCAAATTTTGAAGTACTAAAACCATACATGCCCAAAGGACTGGATTTAAAACAATTAGGGATTTTTATGGACCAAACCTTCTCGAAAAGGATGAACATGGAGAAAATAGCTCCCATCCGGGATTTATGGAAAGGTAAAATCATACTTAAGGGGGTTTCCTCAGAATCGGATGCCGAAAAAGCAATTCAATTGGGCTTGGATGGCATCATAGTTTCCAATCACGGTGGAAGACAATTGGATGCAGGGGAATCCTCAATAAAACCAATGACAAGAATCGCGGCAAAATACGGTGATCAAATAAAGGTAATGATGGACAGTGGTCTCCGCTCAGGGCCTGATATTGCCCGTTCATTGGCCAGTGGTTCGGAATTCACCTTCCTTGGTCGTTCTTTTATGTACGGAGTAGCTGCCCTAGGTACCAAAGGCGGTGACCATACCATATCCTTATTAAAAACCCAATTACAACAAGTGATGGAACAGATAGGTTGCGAAAAGGTAGCCGATTTTCCTGGGCATTTGGTCAAGAATTGAAAATGCCTCAAATTTTCTTGAAAGCTTTTTCAATATGGGCCTCAATGGATTGCATATCCATCGGGATACCGCTCCTGCAAGTAGAAAATAATTCTTACCGCAATTGTATTTCATCAATAACGTTTAAGGTATCCGGGTTTACAACCTTCATCTTTATACTTTTACCATTAACATAAAACAAACAAATAGCATTTTGCACACTGAAAGCTTTGGTATAATGGCTCCAGGGTGCTTCTTCCTGTGCATAATAGGGAGCTCCTGCGGCACCATTATTGATTTGATAAATTGGCCGGGAAATATTCAACTTTTTTCCAATCCAATTATCAGGGTATATGTTTACTTCTTTAGTAAGCTGTAAGCGA
>JBATIW010000462.1:0-10999 GCA_049668005.1 Maribacter sp. | reverse complement strand
GCCCCTTGGTATTATCTTTTACTACTTATTTTGGCTGGGGAGTCTGTGTTTATACTCCCTTTTGTGCTAGCACGCGTTTTTAGGCCTACAGTACTTGATGCCTTTGGCTTGGACAATGTTCAGTTGGGTCTATGTTTTTCAGTATATGGCATAATAGCCTTGTTGTCCTATCTTTTTGGAGGTCCCCTGGCAGATAAGTATCCGCCTAGAAAATTAATCGCAATGGCCCTCTGGATGACTGCCCTGGGAGGCTTGGTCTATGCTACTTTTCCCAGCTTTACCGTATTGAAAATATTGTATGGCTATTGGGGGTTTACAACCATTTTCTTATTCTGGGCGCCGATGATCAAGGCTGCAAGAGTTTGGGGAGGACCTACTTCCCAAGGTAAGGCGTTTGGATTTTTAGACGGCGGTCGGGGTTTAGTGGGGGCGCTTTTTGGCACAATGGGCGTACTTGTTTTTTCATTGTTCATTACTTCAATAATTTCTGAAGCAACTGTCATAGAAAGTAGGGCAGCCTTTAGGTATGTGATTCTGGTATCCTCTGGTATCGTAGTTATGGTAGGTATAATGGTATGGCTCTTTATGAAAATAGATCAAAAAGCAGAAAAAGAAATTATATTGGATAAAATCACAATACCACAAATCAAGGAGGTGTTACGTTTGCCTTCTGTATGGTTGTTGATGATCATTATTCTATGTGCCTATGTAGGGTACAAAATCACAGATGTATTTTCACTCTATGCCCAAGACGTGATGCTATATGACCAAGTACAATCTGCCCAAGTGGGTACTTTATTGTTATTTGCACGTCCTGTCATTGGGGTGATTATTGGAATAGTGGCAGACCGTTCACAAACTACCTACTGGTTAGTTGTAAGCTTTGTAGTCTCATTTTTCGGAGCATTATTGTTTGCCACAGGCATAATTTCAGAATCGGAAACAGCCTTGTTCTTTATATCGATTTTAGTTGTAGCGACCGGCGTTTACGCTGCGCGTTCGCTTTACTTTGCTGTGATGGAGAGCGGGCAAATACCCTTGGTGCTTACAGGAACAGCTGTCGGACTTATATCCCTTATAGGCTATACCCCGGATATATTTGCAGGACCGGCGATGGGATATCTCTTGGACATTTCGCCAGGTGCTAAGGGACATCAACACGTATTTTGGATGTTGGCTTTATTTTCCTTCATTGGAGGTATTGCCGCTTGGTATTATTTCCGATTATATGGAAAAAGACCCAATGATGAATAATGGAGTGAACGGGAGTTTGACAACTACGGAAATCACAACTGCTCTGGTAATGACTCTCGAATTAAATCACACCAAAAGATGGAAAGGAGTACAATGTATTACATCTCATTAGCTACCGGGACTACACTCGCTGCAGAACAATGGTTTCCCGCCATTTTGTTATCTTAGTTCTCGACACACGGTAGCTAACCACAACCCTTAGAAACAATTCCCGGGCATGCAGGAAATTATTGAAATCCCTTTCGAAAATCTAATATTTGATTGCAGGGTTGCCGGCGATAAAACTGATGCGCTTGTTATTTTTCTGCATGGATTTCCTGAAACTTCGTTCATGTGGAAAAATTTAATTTCGGATATTTCAAAACATGGATTCTTCTGCATAGCACCCAACCTAAGAGGATATAGTAAAAAGGCATGTCCACCAGGTAAGAAAAATTACACCTTAGACAAGCTGGCCAAGGATGTAATTGGAATTGCAAAAGCAATGGGTCGGGATAAATTTCACTTGGTAGGGCATGATTGGGGAGCAGGAATAGGCTGGAAAGTAGTACATGACTATCCCAATTCGATTTTGAGTTGGACAGGAATATCGGTACCACATCTTCATGCCTTTGGGGAGGCAATTGTAAAAGATAGCGCGCAAAATAGAATGAGTCAATACATCAAATCTTTTCAATGGCCTCTTCTACCGGAAAAAATGATACGGAAAAATGATTTTGAATTGTTCAAAAAATTATGGAAACATAGTAGTAAAGCTGAAATTGAAGACTATCTTTCAGTATTTAGGGACAAAAAGAGACTGACTGCCGCTATTAATTATTACCGCAGTAATTACAAGCTCTTGAAAAAAGCTGCCGAAAGACAAATACTAGGTGACATCCATGTAGCGACCCTATTTATTTGGGGAGAAAAAGATATGGCCATCGGAACTGTTGCGGTTGAAAATGGACATAAATTCATGAAGAATGATTATGTTTTTTTAAAGCTGGATGCCGGTCATTGGTTAATTCAATCGAAATACCAAGAAATTAAATCCGCCTTGAGCGAACACCTTTTAAAATATAAAGACCAAACCTAACCAGGTGTAATTGTTGCTCAAAATTGAGAGCTCAAGAAATAAAATATTGAAACTTAACAATAGAAGTCATGAATGGATTTGATATCGTTATGGTTATTGCGATCATCCTCTTCGCCCGATTGGGCGTGAGATTGGTGAGTCGTTATATAAGCATGAAGAAAGAAGGGGAAAATGACGCTGAGGATTCGAAACCGAATCAGGAAGGAACAGACCTTAAGTAACCTAGTAAGATTACCCGCTTGAGTCTAGGAAAGTCTTATTTAACAAAGAAATGATTTGACATTGAAAGTAAATGGATGAAATCAAGAAATGTTTAGTAATTAAATGGCCACTTATCATAGACTTTTAGCCATAAGTTTTAGATAACAATGAACGAAAAAGATTATTTCTATTTAAATACTGATGAACCAAATAAGAGCTGTTTGTTGACATTGCGCGATATTATCCTCAATCAAGACGAAAATATCACTGAAACAAAAAAATATGGAATGCCTTGCTTCTGCTATAGAAAAAAAATGTTCTGTTACCTATGGGTAGATAAAAAAACCGCAGAGCCCTATATCCTTTTTGTCGAAGGAAAACACCTTAATCACCCAAAATTGGAAGCTGGCAAGCGTTCTCGTATGAAAATATTCAGAATCGATGCGAACAAGGATATACCGATAAATACTATTAAAGTGCTATTGAATAATGCTTTGGATTTGTATAGAAACGGAACCGTTTCAATCTGAAAAGATAATAACTAAACGACTTCTATATTAATATTCGCGCAGAACTATTTAATACCATTAAGAATAAATCGAAAATTCTTGAATAATGTTATTATTTTTGATAAACCATATATAACCACCATGAAAAATACAAGCAAAATAATTCTGGGAATCGGTTTTTTATTTTTACTACTCGCTAATTGTGGCCCAAAAATAAATCCCGAGGCTAATAAAGAAGAATGGATTTCAATGTTCAACGGGAAGGATTTGGAGGGTTGGACACCCAAAATTAGAGGTTTTGTTTACGGGGATAATCATAACAACACCTTTAAGGTCACCGATGGTAATCTTCGGGTCTCCTATCAGGAATATGATTCGTTCGACAGCAAATTCGGGCACCTATTTTATAAGACCAAGTTTTCACATTATCGCCTAAAGGCCCAATATAGAATGGTCGGCGAACAGGTAAAAGGCGGTCCAGGATGGGCGTTTGCCAACAACGGTTTTATGTTGCATTGCCAAGACCCAAAGACCATGTCGTTGAACCAGGATTTCCCGATGTCTATGGAGTTCCAATTGTTGGCCGGTAAGGGTGAAGGTGAACGCCCAACGGGCAATCTTTGTACTCCTGGATGTCATGTACATATAGACGGAAAATTAGTGGAAACGCATTGTATCCCAGATACCAAAGGAGCTACCTACTTAAGGGAAAAGTGGGTGAATGTTGAAGCGGTGGTTTTGGGTGATTCCATCGTTCACCAAATTGTGGAGGGCGATACGGTCATGACGTTCAATAAGCCCGTAATCGGTGGTCATTTAGATGGATTGAACAAAGAGCTTTTTAAAGACGGCACCCCAATGACCGAAGGTTACATTGCCATACAAGGGGAAAGCCATGATACCGAATTCCGAAACATGGAAATCTTGGACCTATGTGGCTGTAAGGACGAAAAGGCAAAAAACTATAAAAGCTATTTCACCAAGCATAATCAAGAAGATTGTGTCTATGACTGATCTTATGACTTTGTGCTGATAAAAGCTACCGGTTCACTTTTTTCATAGGCCAATTCACGAGGTCGCAAACAAATGAATCCGTCTGAATGGGCCAAACTGGTTAAATCCCCCGAACCATTTTCCCGAACTTGGGTTGCCCAGAGAACTCCGTTTTTATTTTCCAGTTTAACCTGTATAAATCGTGTCAATGGTGGTTTAACTTCAATTGATTCTGTGAGCAATACCTGTCTTTCATTCGGTGCCAGACCTAAGGACTTGTTAAGCCACGGAAGAAAATATATATGGTAATTGGCAAAGGTCGAAACCGGATTTCCTGGGAAAGAAAACACCACGGTTTTTTGGGCCTCCTGAATCCCAAACCAAAAAGGTTTGCCAGGACGTTGTGCCACGCTATGAAATACCTTTTTTACATTTAGGGATTCCATGACCTCAGGAATAAAATCGAACTTTCCTTTAGATACTCCCCCACTCAAAATAACCACATCATATGTTTTCAAAATAGGGGCAAGTTCTTTCCTGATATCTGCTTTATCGTCTGGTAAATGTATGCGATCAGCTTCTATTTGCTGCTTTTGCAAAGCGGCGAATAATGATAAGGTATTGGATTTTCGTATTTGATGTGGCAGTGGATTCACAGAAACCTCAACCAACTCATTTCCTGTTGAGATAACGCAAACCTTTGGTGACTTTTTGACCATCACTTCCGACTTTCCCACTGAGGCCAAAACGCCAATTTCAGCAGCACCAATTCGGAGGTTTTTATCCAGAAGAACAGTTCCAGAAATCACATCACTCCCTTTGCGATGAATATCCTGACCTTTTTTAACTTGGTTCCTTAAGGTTGCAATACCATCTTTGATTTCCAAATGCTCATACATAATAACCGTATCGGCATTTTCGGGTACTACTGCGCCCGTCATAATTTCGACACAATTATTGGTGTCACTCAATTTTTGTTGTGGCATGCCGGCACTTATCACAGCTTCAATCTTAAAACTAGTGAACCCCCGCTTTATGGCAGCATTAGCTATTGCAATCCCATCTTTAGTAGCGCGATTAAATGGAGGGAAATCCCTATCTGCAAGAATATGCTCAGCTAGGATTCTTCCATTACACCTTAGTAATTCAACAGACTCTGTTCCCAAATCAAGGGTATGCTGCATTACTTGGTTATATGCCTCGTCGAAGTTTATCATAGAATATTCATTCCGTTTACCAATAGTACACGTAACCCAACTATAAAAACCAAGATAGCGGTTATTCTCTTAATGCCCCTGGCGGATAGTTTTTTCAGGCTTAGTCTTATACCCAACTGTCCTCCGACTAAAACGGTTAAACCAAGGATCAAGGTTTCTATCCATGGGAGTTCCAAAGTCCCCGCCAAAAATAATCCGCCCAAACCTGAAATGGAATTCACCAATATAAAAAAGCTCGCCAAGGCTGCTATTTTGACCGATCTGTCCCAATTAATGTGATTGAGTATGGGTGCCAGAAAAATACCACCACCAATACCCACAAGCCCAGAAAGAAAGCCAATAGTAGCACCGATAACATAACTAAGGTACTTGGGATATACTTTTGCAGGATCGGTCAACTTGATACCGGAGGTCTGCCAAATTAAAAAAATGGAAGATATGATCAAGGCGCTCCCTAGAAGAATGAAAAACACTTCTTCCTTTAATCGAAATGATGCTCCTAAGAATGCCATGGGAATACTAGTGACAACAAAGGGTAGAAAGTCTTTTAATCTTGCATGACCATGCTTAAAATAGAGAAAGGTACTCCCTGAAACCACTACTAAATTGCAAACCAAGGCAATAGATCGTATCGCAAAAAAGCTCACTAAAAAAAGAGTTAACAGTGCTAAATAGCTAGACCCACCACCAAACCCGACCGCCGAATATAGTGTGGCGACCACGAAAAATCCTATACATAACAGAATTAAACTCTCAATGCTTAGCAGCATATGATCTTAGTTTGTTTATACCCCCATTCACATTGATGAAGTTGGCCTCTGGTTTATAATCTTGAAGATATAATTGTGCCTTGATACTCCTAACGCCAGATTGGCAAATGAGATAAATGGGCTGGTCAAAATTAATCTGTTGTTTCCATTTTTCGATTTCGGACAAAGGATAGCTCAATGTATTTTTGAGGTGGAATTGCTGAAATTCCTGTAAGGTGCGTACATCAATGGTCTGAATAGTGTTCGATTGATGCAAAACTTCAAAATCAGAGGCTTCAATTGAGTTTAAATCCGTTGGACAATCAAATGTGTATTCCGAATGAAGTGCTTCAATTTCCAAATTCATAGGAATTGATGAAAATTTTATTTTCCGCATGTTCTGCTCTAATCCATTATAAAGCAATAATTCACCGGACAGCACATCCCCTATTCCCGTGAGAATCTTTACCACTTCCAAAGCTTGTAAGTTGCCCACAATTCCAGGGATAATACCAAGTACACCATGCTCATTGCAATTAGGTATTTCTTTGTCCGATGGCATTTTAGGGAACAGGCAACGATATGTTGGTCCTCCTTGATAATTAAAAACGCTTACCTGCCCTTCAAAACTATGCAAGGCACCATAAACAAAGGGTTTATTCAAGATGACACATGCATCATTGATTAAATAACGTGTCGGGAAATTATCCGAGGCATCGACCACGAGGTCATAATCCCTAATAATTTCCAATGCATTATCGCTGGTTAAAAAGGTATTCAGAGGAATTAGTTTAGTATCTGAATTCTGGCTCGCCAACTTTTTGATGGCAACAGTAACCTTTGATTGACCCACATCATTTTCACCATATAAAACCTGACGATGTAAATTGGAAACGGATACCTCATCGGCATCTACAATACCCAATGTACCGACACCCATGGCATTCAAATAAGTTAAAACAGGAATTCCCAATCCACCAGCTCCAACAACCAACACTTTCGCCTGGGACAACTTTTCTTGTGACTCAAGTCCGAAATCCTTCAAGAGGGTCTGTCTGGTGTAACGTTCCGAATTCATAATTATGCCAATCTAGTCAATGCCTCCCTATACTCCACCTCTGAATTTGCATTCATTAAAACTTGCGCATTTTCAGGAATTACCAAGTGTGTATTGTTATTGATCAAGAACTTACGTGGGCAGGAACCATTTCCTTCTTCCAAGTAGGTTACCGCGGCTTCAAGTGTCTGAGGTTCCCAAATGGCACAAAGTGGTTCTGGTAAAGGGTTTTCTTTTTGGGCAAAAGCTGTGGCATTTGCACCGTCCTTTCGAGCTTCAATCAATGCGCTCAGTGATTTTTCATCAATCAAGGGCAAATCACAAGCTAATACTAACCAAGCGACATCGGGATATTTTTTATGTGCGGACAAAATCCCATTAAAAGGACCTTTAAAAACATTCTCATCCACTATGGTATTGAAAGTCGATGCTATTTCAGCTTCCTGTTCCTTACGAATGCTCATAAAGGTTTTGTCACAGATCTTTTCCAACATTTGGTAAAGGTATTCCCGTTGTGGAATGCCATGATAGGCAATAAGCCCCTTGTCCGCACCCATTCGCGTACTCTTACCCCCAGAAAGAACCAATCCATAAATTTTATCTGCCAAAATCATTCTTTCCTCCCGTTTTTTGTTCCAATTTTATGTTTGAAATTAAAATATCATGGGACAGTGCCTTGCACATATCATAGATAGTAAGTGCACAAACAGAAACACCTGTCAGGGCTTCCATTTCAACACCTGTCCGCTCCGTACATTTTACCTGGCAAACAATATGCAATGCATTATCACCTGGTTGAATATCGATATGTACCTTGGAAAGATTAAGTTGATGACAAAGCGGAATCAATTCCGAAGTTTTCTTTACCCCTTGAATACCCGCAATGATGGCCGTTTGAATGATGCTTCCTTTTTTACCTAAAAAATCCTGGGCAGCCAAAGTTTCAAAAACTTCTTGTGGAAATTGTACATCTCCTGAAGCAGTTGCTGTCCTTGTCGTGATATTCTTATTGGAAACATCGACCATAGAAGCATTTCCAGCTTCATCTATATGTGAAAGTTCCTTGCTCATTTATCCACCGATTGAAGTCATTGAATTGGCAAACACATTTTTGTGTTTTTGTTGCGCCTCAAAACCTGTTTTAGCCCTACTCCCGACAGCTTTTAAAATCTGTTCCTTAACTTTTTCGTCAGATGACCCAGTTCTCAAAATATCCCTGATATTCATACAAGCTTGGGCATACAAACAGGTAATGACATCCCCTGTGGCTGTAATACGCAATCTGTTACAACTGCCACAAAAGGTGCGACTGAAAGATGGTATGACTCCAAAAGTGCCCTTAAACCCGGGTATTTTGTAATTGATGGATGTGGATGTTTCCTCTGAAGGAAGCTTTTCGTAATCGGGATATGCTTCTTTGATGTATGCTAAAATACGTTTGTAATCCCAAGCAATACTATCGAATTTACGGGATCCCCCGTTAAAAGGCATTTCCTCCAAGTACCGAACACAAACATCATAATGTTTGGTCAAATCCAACATTGGAAGTATATCCTCTGTATTCTGACCGTCTAAGGCGATAAAATTGATACGTACCTTAAAACCTTCTGTGATCAATCGTAAAATATTATTATGAACGGTTTCATATTGGTCCCGTCGTGTAATTTTTTCGAAGGTGTCACGGTTTATCGCATCCATACTTACATTGATGTTCAAGATACCCAATTCCTTGAGTTCGTCTATGTGTGGACCGATCAAGGTAGCATTTGTGGTAACGGAAATTTCGTTAAGTCCTTCCATCTTGGAAAGATTGCGGAGCAATACCATCAAATCTTTACGGACAAAAGGCTCACCCCCTGTTATCCTAATTTTATCAATCCCTTGGGAAACCAATATTTCACTTAGTTTGGATAACTCAGCAATCGTAAAAAGCTTGTCATTTTGGGAAAAATCAATACCCTCTGCAGGCATGCAATAGTTGCAGCGCAGATTGCAACGGTCTGTAACCGCCAAACGCAAATAATTTATTTTTCTATTGTGATTGTCTATCAACATATTTTAAGGATGAGCGGATACCCATACGGATTTGTTCTTAAAAATTTCTTTTTTCCAAATTGGCACGGTTTCCTTAAGCGTATCGATCAAAAACTTACATGCTTCAAAACATTCTGTTCTATGAGCCGCAGAAACTCCGACCACTACAACGGCTTCCTGAACTTTTTTCAATCCAACAGCGTGGCGTATAACAACCTTATTCAATGGCCATTTAGCAGAAGCCTGGTTTGCAATTTTCCCCATTTCCTTTAAAGCCATGGATTTATAGGATTCAAATTCCAAGGACTCAACAGTTTCGTTATTTGTAAAATCCCTGACAGTACCTACGAACACGCAAATTCCTCCGCTTGCAGCATCTGATAATTCATCATATACTACAGCAGTATCTATCTTGTCTACAATTTCAATAATTGGTTTCTGCATTAACCTCCGCTTACAGGTGGAATTATAGCAATTTCATCATTGCTTTGCAAAGGTACATCATTGGAAGCATATTCGCCATTAACAGCGATGGCCAGTGACGACAATTTGCCAAATTCCGGATAGGAATCATGCATTAAATGCATTAATTCACCTACCGAATTGGGTTTCTCTTCCAAAGCAGATAAATCCAAGGTGGATTTGCCTGCAATATCCCTTGCAATTCCAAAAAGAAATACTTCCATAATTACCCTATAAATTCTTTCTTATTCAACTGATCAACAAAAGGTTGCTTATACATTCTATGCCCTGTTGCCTTATTTATTGCTATTGCTATGGCAGCACCTGCAGGCGGCAAGGCAGGTTCGCCCAAGCCTGTTGGACTTAAACTATTCTTTACAAAGTGCGTTTCAACCACTGGTGCTTCTTTCATTCGGATTAAGCGATAATTGTCATAATTATTGCTCTTTGGTGCGCCGTTCTCAAAGGTCAAATTGCCATACATGGAATGGCCTATACCATCAATAACCCCACCTTCTATTTGGTTGAGCGCTCCTAAAGGATTGACTACGATACCGCAATCAACGGCAACAGTAACTTTCTTGACCACAGGCCTGTTATTTTCCAAAACAACATCAGCAACCTCGGCCACATGTGTGTTATGACAATAGTAGGCGCAAAAACCTTGGAACACTCCGTCTTTCGGTTCACGAAGACCTGATTTTTCAACGACAAGGTTGATAACATCTTCCATACGTTCTGCGGAATACTGGATACGATCATCCGTGGTACCCTTTACTTTTTGCAACAAATCCAACCGCATTTGAACCGGGTCTTTATCCAAAACCTCTGCTAATTCATCCATGAACGCTTGTTCAGCGAACGATAAGAAGTTGGTGTAGGGTGCACGCCATGCGCCTGTTGTGATGTTACTATCGTATTTTGCCACATCAACCTGATAATTCTCAAGTGCCCCTGCCGGGAAAAAGTTAGGAATCAATCCATACATATTACTATTAATAGAAGCTTCTTTCAAATGATATCCTGTAATCTCACCATCTTTAATTGAAGCACTGATTCTATACTTTATTGCGGGTCTATATATACCAGCAGTCATATCGTCTTCCCTTGAAAAGACAACTTGGACAGGTTTTTTTGCCAAGCTGGAAATCTCGGCAGCTTCCAAAGCAAAATCCCCGTACAATCTTCTCCCAAAGCCACCGCCCATTCGGGTCATTTCAAGTTCAATGTCAGCCACATCACGTTCCAACATTTCCGCGATTCGATTGGCAGTGCCTTCAGGAGTTTGGATAGGCCCAACCAAATGAATTTTTTCATCGGTAACATTCGCATAAAAATTCATAGGCTCCATACAATTATGGGGCAAGAATGGAGATTCATAGGTGCGTTCCAATACCTTATCAGCAGTTTTAAATGCTTTTTTTACATCGCCATCCGCTCTTAGG
>JBATIW010000461.1:0-6292 GCA_049668005.1 Maribacter sp. | reverse complement strand
ATTGTCCAACGTAACTATAATAGCATCAACTGCCGATTTTGTCCTTAAATAATACATCCCGGTCTTTAACCCACTCTTCCATGCATAAAAATGCATTGAGGTTAATTTTGAATAGTTGGCGTTTTCCATGAAAAGATTCAAGGACTGACTTTGATCAATAAAGTAACCTCTATGGCGACTCATATCAATTATATCTTTCATACTAAGCTCCCAAACTGTCTTATATAATTCCTTAATATCTTCAGGAATAATATCTATATGTTGAATAGATCCGTTGGCTCGCATTAATTCCTGTTTTAAATTTTCATTCCAAAGACCTAGGCTTACCAAATCTTCCAATAAATGTTTATTCACAACAATGAATTCCCCTGAAAGTACTCTACGGGTATATATGTTTGAAGTATATGGTTCAAAACACTCATTATTACCCAATATCTGTGAGGTAGAAGCCGTAGGCATTGGCGCCACCAATAAAGAGTTACGAACTCCGTTTTTCTTAACTTCCTTACGTAATTTACCCCAGTCCCAGCGACCGGAAAGTTCTTCATCATTTATTCCCCATAGGTTATGTTGAAAATCCCCTTGTGAAATGGGGGAACCTTCGTAGGAGGAATAGGTCCCTTCTTCTTTGGCTGCTTCCATTGAAGCCGTAACGGCAGCGAAATACAGGGTTTCAAATATTTCCTGATTTAATTTCTTGGCCTCATCACTTGTAAATGGAAGGCGCAACATAATAAAGGCATCTGCCAAACCTTGTACGCCTAATCCTATAGGTCTGTGCCTCATGTTGGAATTCTCTGCCTCTTTAACAGGATAGTAATTTCTATCGATGACACAGTTCAAATTTTTTGTTACTCTTTTGGTAACCCTGAATAGTTCCTTATGGTCAAATTCCCCATTCTTGATGAACATGGGCAAAGCAATGGAAGCCAAATTACATACTGCAATCTCATCCGGAGAGGTGTACTCCATTATCTCGGTACATAAGTTAGAAGAACGAATGGTTCCTAGGTTTTTTTGGTTACTCTTACGGTTGGCAGCATCTTTATACAACATGTAAGGTGTACCTGTTTCAATTTGGGATTCCAATATTTTTTCCCAAAGTTCTCTTGCTCTAACCGTTTTACGACCTTTCCCAGCAGCTTCGTATCCTAAATATAATTTCTCGAATTCCTCACTGTGGTTTGTGAATAGCCCTGGACACTCATTAGGGCACATCAACGTCCATTCTTCATTGGCCTCTACCCTTTTCATAAACAAATCTGAAATCCACATCGCGTAAAATAAATCACGTGCACGCATTTCTTCCTTCCCATGGTTCTTTTTAAGTTCTAAAAACTCATAGATATCCGCATGCCAAGGCTCCATATAAATAGCAAAACTACCTTTTCGTTTACCGCCACCTTGATCCACATACCGGGCTGTATCGTTAAATACCTGTAACATGGGGACTATACCATTAGATGTACCATTCGTCCCTGCAATATAGGATCCTGTAGCCCTTACATTATGGATAGATAAACCAATACCCCCTGCAGATTGTGAAATCTTGGCGGTTTGCTTAAGTGTATCGTATATCCCATCAATACTATCATCTTTCATTGCCAAAAGGAAACAAGAAGACATTTGCGGCTTTGGTGTACCCGAATTGAAAAGTGTAGGCGTTGCATGCGTAAAAAACTTTTTGGACATTAACTCATAGGTTTCCTTGGCTGAATCCAAATCATCTAAATGTATCCCAATAGAAACACGCATCAACATATGTTGGGGACGTTCTGCAATTTTACCATTCAATTTTAATAGGTAAGAGCGCTCCAATGTTTTAAAACCGAAATAATCGTAGCCAAAATCACGGTTATAAATAATGGTTGAATCCAAGGCTTCCGCATTTTCAGAAATGACTTTATACACCTCATCAGATAGCAAAGGTGCCTTCTTACCGGTTCTTGGATTTACATATAGGTATAAATCCTTCATGGTCTCCGAAAAAGACTTTTTGGTGTTCTTATGTAGGTTTGAAACCGATATGCGAGCAGCGAGTTTGGCGTAGTCCGGATGGGTTGTGGTCATAGTTGCGGCAATTTCAGCTGCCAAATTATCCAGCTCAGATGTGCTTACGCCGTCATACAAACCTTCAATGACACGCATTGTCACCTTTAAAGGATCTACAAGCCCGTTAAGTCCATAACATAATTTTCGTACTCTAGCTGTGATCTTATCGAACATTATCAGCTCTTTTCTTCCGTCTCTTTTTACTACATACATCTGTTTGCTTTTGTTTATGGTTATTAGTGTTTAGTCAATTCGTTCTACTCCTAAAAAGGGAACACCCCTTTTAGGTCTATTGCGTAGGTTATTAATTCTTAAATGGGATTAAACCAATGCGGCAATTTTGGCGCTTTGGTTTAATAATTATTAAAAATCAGCATCAAAACTGATTTTTTGGGCATCTTCGTCCTTATCCTTGTTCAATACGCCTGCCTTTTGATATTCAGACACTCTTTTTTCAAAGAAATTGGTCTTCCCTTGAAGCGAAATCATATCCATAAAGTCAAAAGGATTGGTAGAATTGTACACTTTATCACACTCAAGTTCAACCAATAACCTATCGGTCACAAACTCAAGATATTGCGTCATTAATTTTGAGTTCATCCCGATTAAACTTGCTGGTAGGGACTCTGTAATAAACTCACGTTCAATATTCAAGGCATCTACTATTATTTCCGTTATACGGGCTTTTGGCACCTTATTTATAATATGGTGTTTGTGTAGATGAACGGCGTAATCGCAATGCATACCTTCATCCCTTGAGATAAGTTCATTAGAGAATGTCAATCCGGGCATTAAGCCTCTTTTCTTCAACCAGAATATAGAACAGAACGAACCTGAGAAAAATATCCCTTCTACCGCGGCAAATGCAATCAATCTTTCTGCAAAACTTGGTGACTCAATCCATTGTAATGCCCAATCCGCTTTTTTCTTTATGGCAGGAAAGTTCTCGATGGCCCTAAATAGAATGTCTTTTTCCTTTTCATCCTTTACATAAGTATCGATCAACAAAGAATAGGTTTCTGAGTGTATATTCTCCATCATAATCTGAAAGCCATAGAAAAATTTGGCCTCTGAATACTGTACTTCGTTTACAAAATTCTCGGCCAAGTTTTCGTTTACAATTCCATCAGATGCGGCAAAAAAGGCTAATATATGTTTGATGAAGTATTTTTCATCATCATTCAGTTTATTGTTCCAATCGGCAAGGTCTTCGTGTAGATCTATCTCTTCAGCGGTCCAAATACAGGCTTCTTGTTTCTTGTACCATTCCCACAGATCATGATGTTGTATTGGGAAGATTACAAAGCGGTCTTTATTTTCCTGTAAAATGGGCTCTACGGCTGTTGACATAATTCTGTTTGTTTATAAGTTAGTTGAGTAGTGTGATAATTACCCTACTGCAGGGACTCACAAAGATGGAGAAATGCAGCCGATATTCTTAGGGTGTTTTTAGAATTCAATCACAAAGTTTTTAACAGATGATGTTGAAATGTAGGTTCACTCGTTATGTTTATTGCCTTTTTGAAAAGTTGGGAATTTGAATAAAAAATGTAATCAAAAAATAAACCAAAAAGTATAATAAATCATACTTTTTGGTTTATTAATAATGCGTTTGATCAAAACAGCACAATTATCTAGTGCCTTGTCTTCATTTGATTAAATATAAATCAGTCCGTTTTGCCAAGAACCCTCCAAATCATCTGTCCTTTTCATATTTCCAGTTTAATCGTCATATTTAAAATAATAGCGGGCATCGGAGGGCATATTTTCAACGGTATCATAGGTTTTCCATTTCCAACGGGTCCTATTCCCAATCGTGTGATTCCCGTTCACCTCAATCTTGACCAAGTTCCAACCCGGCTGAAAATTCAAGTTTACACGTGTATACTGGTCAACCGTTTTTTCTGCCTCCCCCTCAAAGATGCTTACCGCTTGGTTATCCATAGAGTACGTAACGGTGCATGCCCCCCCTGAATAAGCCCAATACACCAAGTAGCCTTCATCGCCATATTTCAAATTTGCTGGGGAAGCCAGGTTATGGGTTGCTCGCTCGGAACTGCCCATATACAATTGCCCCAAAACAGTGTCCCCTCTCAGCACATTTAATATAAATCCATAATAAAAATATGGCGTGTTTGGATTCGAAAAATTTACCTCATCATTGAGGATTTCATGCATTTCTGGGAATAACCCTTTACTAATGATTCTATTCGTTTCTACGCTCTTTGGTAATCCCATATTGACAGCCCCCTGGCTGTTAATACTTCCAATCACCGCATAGTCTTCAATTAACAACTTCCCATCTTTACCCCTTTTGCCATCACCTTTGTAATATGCAATTTGTACATCGCCCCACTGCCAATTAGAAAATTTCCCATTCGTATCACTGGCCACTTTGTTACGCCAGTAATATTCTTCCAAATGATCTTTCGCAGCATCTTTCTGACTTTTTTCATTTTCGAGCTGCTTCTGCATCCGTTCCTGTTTCATTTGTTCCTCGGCCCCTTCCATCATCTCCATGGCTTCCTTGAATTGTGGATTGTTCTGCATCATTTCCATGGCCTTTTTTTGGGCTTCTTCTGCCTGCTTTAGTTGTTCTGGCGTTGGTTGGGCATAGCTAACCGCTCCTGTGGTGAGCATACAAATTATCATTACAATTAATCTTAGTGTTTTCATGATCGTTATTATTTACAAGTTATTACAATAATATAGTTCCTATAGTCGCTTACTATAAGCTTAAAATGGCTAGCAACAAATAATTGATACTGCCATATTCAATTATTAATTTTCTTCATCATATTCATTAAGTTGGTGGGCATATTTAATGTTTTGAAAGACGTGGGCAGGATTAAATCAATGGGCTTAATAAATATAACTAATTTAATATGAGTGTTTTAACGATATGTACGAACGGTAATGCTACGTGTATAGATGGTTAAATCGAGGAAGTGAAAAAGCCAGAATACAAGATTCTGGCAGGTATTAAAAATGGTGTCGTGTTTTTAAATATTGTCAAATGGTCAAGGCCATCACAATTAAATAAACCCCAATTGCCATAATCCCCATAAACACTATGGTACTACCTTTTATCTTCCCGAGTATCATTTTTTCTTCCATTTTCTTGTTCTTTAAAATTTTAATTGGCCTCAAAAACCCATTTGGCATCATCCGGTATAGCGTTAACCACCGTAATTTTCTTTTCCTTATAATATGAGTGCTTATTGTGCTCCCCTTCTCCCCAGTCAATGAATATGCGCTTACCGTCATACAAAGTCTTTACTAAATTCCAACCAGTTTTAAAATCTGCATCGTATACTGTGGTTATATCAAAGTCTTTGCCCGCTCCATACCTTTCTTCTTTTACACACTGTCCTTTAACCGAAGATTCATTACTTATATAGTACCATGAAAGTCGATAACCGGGAATATCATGATAATGATGCTGCATCGGATTCCATCCGTCTACGAGCTCTACGGAAGACGCCATGGAAAGTCGCCCAATAAGCTGACCGTTTATCTCAATACTGATGTATCCATTCATAACACCGGTATTAGAATTGCTATAATCAATATTACCCTTGCCACCAAAATAGCCGCAACCCAACCATCTGTCTTCTTTTATGCCGGGACGCGTTGTAACTTTAGCCGGTAGTTGCATGTCAAAACTTCCATCGGATTTTACAGTGCCAATCTTTTTGTTATATCCAGGATCGGTTGAGCGACTAGCAAAACCACCCATCATAATATCTGCTTCCCCATAGGACCAATTATCGAATTTTTTAGTGTTGCTTTTACTAATAATGTATCCCTCGAAATCTTTTTTTGGATTATTTGGTTGCTGGTTCTTTTCTTGTTTTTCAGCTGTCCTTTTATCCTTGTCTATTTTAGCTTGGGCCTCCATTGTTTCTGCCTGCTGCATAATCTTTTTTACCTGCGCACTGTTCATAACACTATCGTATTGCCGTTGTGCTTCCAGGCCCTTTTTCTCCATATCTTCTATCATTTTTTGTTGTTCCGGGGTTTGGCCTTTACAAGCCATACTAAATACTAAAAATATCGTTGCTAAATAGATTGGTCTTCTCATCTTACTGTGTTTTTAAAATCAATTCTCCTTTTTTATTGGATACCACTTTCGCCTTTCCCGAACCAAAGTCCAATTGGTCACCAGCGGAATACTGAGTGCTTGGGAGAATCCCATTACTTGATAAATAAGGTTGGGCAGTGTACATAATTATAGTGC
>JBATIW010000460.1:0-1765 GCA_049668005.1 Maribacter sp. | reverse complement strand
TTCCCGGACAATCACACGCAATTGGAAGGTATTTCAGATACCAAAAGGGCCTTTTTTATGGGCAATGCCTTGGTCGTAGGGGTGGTTGAGCATTTAGGAAGAGCGTTATACGGTAAGATCAATAGTTAAGGCAGGGGTATATAAAATAGTTTTAAACGAGACCTACTTAAAGAGTAGCAACTTTCGCAATTTCTAGACTCCATTTACCAAAAACACCTCAAGCATTACAATTTTGAGTGCGTCAACGCACTTAAAAGACTACTTCAAGGCGTAAACCTTATATTGACCAACCGTACCACCCAAAACGACATCTTAATTGATGAAAAAGCGCATTAATTTGATTCTAAGGCTCGATTTTTTGATTGAAAAAGCGATTGCCAAGCGATTCGTTTAAGCAGTTTTACAAACCACTTGGTCTAACCGTCCTAAAATCTAAGCCTTCACAATGGGTAAATATGCATTTCATCGATAAAGCAATACCTGTTCGATGGTTTGGCGGTTTATAAAAGTTACATTGCTGTTGAGAAAAACCGACCAAGTAGTCTGTTTCGTGAAAAATGCATACTATCCTGTCTTAAAAGAAAATTGTAACTTATGTGATGATTGTAGACGTGTAAATTGCGCTAAATCCGATAATAATGTTTGATAAAAGCCCATTATTTCTGTGAGCGGCCCATTATTATCCAAAAGTAACAACCAAAGAACCAATGATCAAATTCTTTCGCCATATTCAGAAGCGTCAGTTCGGGTGTTCCGAAGGAACGTATCGAGAACATGTTGCTGCTCACTACTTCTCGATACAATCCCGAGTACTCGGGATTACTCGAAGTGACAAAATATTGAGATTATGATCAAGTTCTTTAGAAAAATAAGATACAACCTCATGGAAACAGGGAAAACATCCAAATACCTAAAATACGCCATTGGTGAAATTTTTCTCGTAGTCATTGGTATTCTTATCGCTTTGCAAATTAATAATTGGAATGAAACACGTAAATTAAATAATAAGGAATCCATTTATTTGAAAGGTTTGAAAGCTGATTTCGAACAATCCAAGGCCGCTTTGACACGAGTGATAAAAAAAACAGGCAGAGTAGCCAAAATGGTAGATACACTTGGGGCCATGATCAAAAAAAATGGCGATGCACTAACCTTAATGCAAATCGATTCTTTAACAAGTGGCAGCACCGGATTTACAGTGTTTATGCCGAGTGAAGGTGTCATTAATGATATCATTGGCTCAGGAAAATTGGATTTGATCTCAAACAATGCATTGAGAAAAAAAATTGCCTCCTGGGAAGCAGATTTGAGAATGATCAGGGAATATGAAAATTTAGGCAAAGAATTATCTGAAAAATATTCGGACCACACCAGTCCATATTTTGATATGTTAAATGCCAAATTCATGAAACCTGCTTTTTTGGACCATAAACGAGCTGAATTTCTCAGCGATATCATCATGACCAATTATATGGCTCAAATATTTGGCAATTCCATGATGTTGAACGACCTCTATAAAGAAAAATCAGGAGCGATTGACAGCTTAATCACTTTAATAGACCATGAATTACAATGATCAAATTCTTTAGACATATTCAGCAACATCAGTTCGAGTGTTCCGAAGGAACGTATCGAGAACATGTTGCTGCTCACTACTTCTCGATACAATCCCGAGTACTCAGGATTACTCGAATTGACAAAATATTGAGATTATGATCAATTTCTTTCGAAAAATTAGATACAACCTCATGGAAACAGGGAAAAC
>JBATIW010000459.1:0-3008 GCA_049668005.1 Maribacter sp. | reverse complement strand
GTATATAATTCCGGGACAGGATTTTGTACCACAGAACATTCCTATGCAAGACGATGAGGAAGAGCTGAACCATTAGAAAAAAATAACAAACAAAAAAAAATGTCCAACTATAGTAGTTGGGCATTTTTTTTGATATTAATAAAAAAGTTGATTTATCTTTTTTGTAATATATTTAATCAAATTAAATCCGAAGGATGTAATAATCCAGATGATTTAGAACACAATCCATTGAAATGAAAAATCTTGTCACACTCCTACTTCTGTTCGTTTGCTTTCAGACATTCGCCCAACGGAAACCTAAAATAAAAGGGAATAAAAGGGTAATTGAGGTTAGAGAGGATCTTCCTTCGTATAAGGCTATTGAATTGATTGATGATTTGGAAATAGTACTTCAGAAGGGCCCTGGTGAGGGATATACTATCAATGCCGATGATAATTTAATAGATGTATTAAAATTCAAAGTACAGGACAGTATATTGATTATTAGCTCATTTTATAAGATAACCTCAAAAAAGAAACTGGAAATTACGGTTAATTATACTGAGTTGGAAGCTATTACCATGCGCGATGGTAAGATAAATATGAAAGATGTTATATCATCGGATGAATTGCATGTGAACACATACGGTCCTTCAAGACTTGAATTGAATGCTACTGCACAAGTGATAAACATTAATATGGAGGGGATGAGTTCTGGTGATTTTAATCTCGCGAGTGATTCCTTGAATATTACCCTAAAGGACAGAATTGATGTTCGTATTTACGCCGTTGGTGCAAGCAATACTATACAAATGTATAAAAATGCGAGTGCAAAGATAGAAGGGTCGGTAGACGTATTCAATGCATATCTCTTTGGTAATTCAAATCTAAAAGCTTCCAAGTTAGAGGCGGTTACTATTAAAGCCAATTTGGAAGAATCTCCCAATGCTAGATTAAATGCGCAAGAAAATATTGAGCTATCGTCAAGTGGTTCTTCAAAGACCTATCTCTATGGTAATGCAAAGATTGTTATACTTGATTTTTTAAATGCCTCCCAATTGCATAAAAAAGAAGAATAAATTCTTGCAGTAAGTTATTTATGTGATAAAAAAACCCCCACTACCAATTGGCAATGGGGATTTAAATTCAAAAAATGGTATTGGTTAGGATTGCAAAGCACTGGCTTTTGGGCCTGCTTCAACAATCTCTGGATTTACATTGGCTTCAAATTTTTTGAAGTTCTCTTGAAAAAGATTGACAAGTTTCAATTTAGTTTCTTCATACTTGGTTTTATCTTCCCAAGTATTTCTTGGAATTAATACCTCTGAAGGAACGTTAGGGCAACTTGTAGGAATCTGGAATCCAAATTCTTCATCTTGCACATACTCAACATTATCAAAATCGTGATTGTGAATGGCATCGACCATTGCTCTTGTATGTTTTAACTTCATTCGAGAACCAGTACCTGTCCAACCTGTATTGATCAACCAAGCCGTTGCCTTGTGCGTCTTGATTTTTTCAGCTAACAATTCAGCATATTTGTTAGGATGCCACATCATAAAGGCAGCTCCAAAACAAGCGCTGAAAGTAGCTGTTGGTTCAGTAACTCCCATTTCAGTACCTGCTACCTTGGCAGTGTAACCAGAAATGAAATGATAACTAGCCTGCTCAGGAGTAAGCTTACTCACAGGAGGCAATACGCCGAATGCATCGCAAGTAAGGAAAATAATATTCTCAGGGTGTCCTGCTACACAAGGAATCTGTACATTATCAATAAATTGTATTGGATAAGAAGCCCTTGTATTCTGTGTGATTGATACATCTGTATAATCAACTTTTCTTGAATCCTTATCGTAAACCACATTTTCCAATACGGTACCAAAACGAATCGCGTTGAAGATGTCTGGTTCATTTTCAGCGGAAAGGTCTATGGCTTTGGCATAGCAACCACCTTCAATATTAAAAGTACCTTCCTCACTCCAGCAATGCTCATCATCACCGATCAATCTCCTTTTTGGATCGGCACTTAAAGTAGTTTTACCTGTTCCTGAAAGTCCAAATAAAATGGTAACATCATCTTTTTCACCAACGTTGGCAGAACAGTGCATTGGCATAACTCCTTCAAGCGGCATGAGGTAGTTCATAACGCCGAAAATACCTTTTTTCATTTCCCCGGCATACTCAGAACCTAAAATCACAATTTCCTTTCGTTCCAAGTTCACATCAATACTGGTTTTTGATGTCATTTCAGAAGTGTATCGGTTTGCTGGGAACTGCCCTGCATTGAGGACTACATAATCAGGCTCACCAAAATTGGCCAATTCCTCTTTCGTTGGCATGATGAGCATATTCTGCATGAACAATGCATGATAAGCTCGAGTACAAACAATTCTTGTTTTGATTCTATAATTCGGATCCCATCCGGCATAGGCGTCGACAACAAATAAATGGTCGCAAATGTTAAGATAGTCCAAAGCACGTTCATGGTTGACCATATAGGTATGCTCATCCAATCCTATGTTGATATTGCCCCAATCTATATTTTTTTCCGAGTCAGGATGGCGAACAATTCTTTTGTCCTTAGGACTACGTCCTGTTTTTTCCCCTGAATAGGTCATAAGAGCACCTACATCAGAAATCGCGGTTCCTTTTTCTAACCGAAGTCCTAGTTCATAAAGAACGGGAACACTACTGTTCCTATAAATTTTCTCGGTTTCAATTCCGTATTTTTTTAGATTAAATGTTGCTGACATTGCTTTATTGCTTTAAATGGTTCCTAAAATTTACTTCTTTTTAATTTCAGTGCAAAGTATGTGAATATTCATAACAAAAAAACTGACAAATGTCATGTTGTTGAAACAAAATCAACTATATCGTTATATATAGCACCGTTTCTATAATTTTTAACATTTGATTTTTGCTATCTTTGTTTGTATATGAATGAGTACTTAGATCCTACGACCGGAAATTTTTCTCCAGAGGAAATAGATATTGAACGAGCGTTACGACCCATAACTTTTGATGATTTT
>JBATIW010000458.1:0-4469 GCA_049668005.1 Maribacter sp. | reverse complement strand
GATATTATCACAGGCTATATGAAGGGTAATTTCCGGGTGAAGGAACTGGGTCGCTTGGTTCAGAATTCATTGGGAAGTATTTACACCAACTATAAACCATTCGAGATTTCTGATGGTCAAACTTTGGCCTTTAATTTTAAGATTTATAACAAGATAGTTGATGTGTTTTTTCCCGAGGTAAAATTTGACCCAAATACGTTTATAAGAGGTAATATTATCGCGGACAGTGGTGATTTTAAATTAACCTTTAAATCGCCCAGTATCATAGCCTATGGTAATGAAGCCGATAATATTGATGTGAAGATTGACAATAAGAACCCCTTGTTCAATACTTATATTTCGGTCGGTGATTTATCAACGAATTATTACGATGTAAAGGATTTTAATCTCATTAATACCACCTTAAAGGATACGCTTTTCTTTAGGACGGAATTCAAAGGAGGAAGTGAGTATGATGATAGTTACAATCTAAATTTTTATCACACTTTCAACAAGGAGAACAAATCGGTAATCGGTTTAAAAAAATCTGATATAAGTTTTAAGAATAATACCTGGATTCTCAATCGGGAAGGGGATAACAAGAACAAGGTCATTATTAATAAAACCCTTGATAGCATTCAGATTGAGGAAATTGTAATGAATAATAGTCAAGATGAACAAATACGCTTGCGGGGACAGTTGGCAGATTCAACTTATAAAGATTTGGAGCTTCAGTTCAAAATAGTATCATTAGAAAAGATAACTCCTGTCATTGACAGCTTAAAATTGGAAGGTGAGGTAAATGGGACCCTCAATGTATTGCAAAAAGATGATGTGTACTTGCCTTCTTCGAACTTGGGAATCACTGATTTCGCAGTGAACGGAATGCGATTGGGAGACTTGAACATCGGTATTGTAGGCAATCGCGATCTAACTGATTTTGTTGTTAATTCACAACTCACGGATAATGGTGTGGAGAAATTAGGAATTTTGGGTAATATTTCCAATAGAACGGAGCTGCCCCAAGCAAATCTCATGGTCAATTTCAATGACTTTAGTTTGGAGCCGTTTAATCCTTTGGGTGAAGGGGTTATATCGAATATTCGAGGGCTGTTAAGCGGTAGCGCTAGATTTGAAGGCGATATCGATAACCCCAATTTTAGTGGGCTATTAACGCTGAATAATGCAGGTATTGCAATTCCGTATCTAAATGTAGATTATGGTTTTGCACAAAACTCCAGGGTCAGGTTATCCAGGCAAACTTTTAATTTTGAGAACATTGGTCTAACAGATGTAGCAAAGAACACAAGAGCTACACTGGATGGTGTTATTACCCATAGTTTTTTTAAGGATTGGGTGTTGGACTTGAATGTTGATACCAACAATGGACGATTCTTGATTTTAGACACTCCCTATGAGGAAGAAGTGCTGTATTATGGCACCGGGTTTTTGAATGGTACAGGAAGAATTTTCGGTTCTACTAAGGCCTTGACTATCAATGTTGATGGAGAAACCGCAGCGGGGACTTCACTAAAAATACCGCTTAGCGATGTAGCTACAGTAGGGGATTATTCCTTTATCAAATTCATTGAAAAAGATGTTGCCGAAGAGGATAGGGTACAACGTGTTTTGGATGAAATCGAGGGACTTGAAATGGAATTCAACCTTGATGTTACTCCTGATGCTGAGGTAGAAATCGTCACAGATCAAAAAACAGGTAGCTCGCTGAAAGGAACAGGCGTGGGTCTTCTTCTTATTAGGATCAATACCAAGGATAAATTTGAAATGTTTGGGGATTTCGTTGTCGTAACGGGGGAGTACAATTATAAATTTGGAGGTGTGATCAATAAAACTTTCAAGGTTAAACCTGGTGGAACAATCGTATGGGACCGAGATCCCTTATCAGCGGAACTGAATATGGAAGCCGTTTATTCCTTGAACGCCAACCCAGCGCCATTACTTGATAATCCTGGTTATACACGAAGAATACCTACTGATGTCGTTATTCAATTGACTGATGAGTTACAAAGTCCGGAAATTGATTTTAGCATTGAATTTCCGGGTACCAGTTCAATCATTCAATCTGAATTGGAATACCGTTTACAGGATCCTCAAGTTGAAGAAAAAAATGCAATTTTTCTTTTGGCACAAGGGACTTTCGTAAATGACCAAAGTGGAATAAACCAACAAGCCGTTACTGGTAATTTAATACAGTCGGCATCTGGATTGTTGAACCAAGTTCTTAGCGGGGGCAACGATAAATTTAATTTAGGGCTTTCCTATGAACAGGGTATTCAAGATAGGGAAACCCAGATTGGAACTGAGAATCGTATTGGAGTTACTGTCTCTACCCAAATAAGTGACCGTATTCTCTTGAATGGCAAGGTCGGTGTACCTGTTGGGGGGGCTACTGAAACCGTAGTTGCCGGTGACTTTGAGTTACAGGTTTTATTGAATGAAGAAGGAACATTAAGTGCCAAATTTTTTAATAGGGAGAATGAGATTCAGGAATTTTTAGGAGACCGGCAAGGGTATACGCAAGGAGCTGGTTTGTCCTATGAGGTTGATTTTAATAGTTTTAAGGAATTAATGGGCAAAATGTTCAGCAGTCGAAAAAATAAGAACCAACAAAAAAATCCCGATGCAATGCCTGTTGAAGTCATGGGAAAGGATAGCTTATTGATCTTCCATCAAAAATCTAAAGGACGATGATTTTTAACACAATTTCAGTCTTGAATGTGCTATATAGAACAGCATTAATTTAATTTTCCATCGAAAACGTTTTAGTCTGTTTACACCTGTGAAAATAAGACCTACAACAATTCATTTATTGAAATAAGTTTGTTAATTTTGTAGGCTTAAAATTCTTGATGGCAAATGTTAAAAAGATAGGTGTTTTTACCTCGGGTGGCGACTCTCCTGGAATGAATGCGGCGATTCGTGCGGTTGTAAGAACCTGTGCATATTTAAATGTAGAATGTATTGGGATTTACAGAGGCTATCAAGGAATGATTGAAGGCGATTTTAAACCCATGGATGCCAGAAGTGTCAATAACATTATCAATAAGGGAGGGACCATTTTAAAATCGGCCAGATGCAAGGATTTTAGGACTAAAGAAGGCCGTAAAAAGGCATATGAACAATTGAAAGCAGAGGGAATAGATGCTTTCGTTGTTATTGGTGGCGACGGTAGTTTTACCGGGGCCATGATTTTTAACCAAGAGTTCAATTTTCCGGTAATCGGTATCCCAGGAACCATAGATAATGATATTTTTGGTACGACAGTCACCTTGGGTTTCGATACGGCCTTAAATACTGTAGTTGAGGCAATTGATAAAATTCGCGATACCGCTAGTTCCCACAATAGATTGTTCTTTGTCGAGGTCATGGGTCGCGATGTGGGCCATTTAGCTTTAAATGCTGGAGTAGGGGCAGGAGCCGAAGAGATATTGATTCCAGAAGAGAATTTGGGGCGCGAACGCCTTTTAGAATCCTTGAAAAGAAGTAAGAAATCTGGAAAATCCTCAAGTATCGTTATTGTTGCCGAGGGTGATAAGACGGGTAAGAATATTTTTGAACTCAAGGACTATGTAGAGGAGAATTTCCCGGATTACGACGTTCGTGTATCCGTATTGGGCCATATGCAACGAGGTGGTTCACCTTCTTGTTATGATCGTGTCTTTGCAAGTAGAATGGGGGTAAGGGCTGTTGAAGCTTTATTGGAAGGTAAAACCAACTTAATGGTTGGCACTATTGCCAATGAACTTATTCTTACGCCAATTGATATAGCGATCAAGGGACATACAAAAATCGATAAGGAACTCATAAGGGTTTCAGAAATAATGTCAACATAATATTAATTTAAATAAGTATAAAATGGCAAAATTGAAAATAGGTATTAACGGATTTGGTAGAATAGGAAGATTGGTTTTCCGAATTGCGGCGCAAAAGGATGATGTTGAAGTGGTTGCAATAAATGATTTATTGGATGTTGAACATCTCGCGTATTTGTTGAAGTACGATTCAGTTCATGGAAAATTTAATGGTACTGTCGAAGTAAAAGGTGGTAATCTTGTAGTTAATGGTAAAACAGTACGTATTACTGCCGAAAGAGATCCCAAAAACTTAAAATGGGATGAGGTTGGTGCTGAAATCGTCGCTGAATGTACAGGGATATTCACTAATTTGGAAAAAGCACAATACCACATCGATGGTGGAGCTAAGAAAGTAGTAATTTCTGCACCTTCTCCAGATGCTCCTATGTTTGTGATGGGCGTTAATCACAATGAAGCTAAAGCATCTGATAATATTGTTTCCAATGCTTCTTGTACCACCAACTGCTTGGCTCCGATAGCTAAAGTATTGAATGATAATTTTGGTATTGAAGAAGGATTAATGACTACAATACATGCCACAACCGCGACACAGCTTACGGTAGATGGCCCTTCAAAAAAAGATTGGAGAGGCGGTAGAAGTGCACTATTAAACAT
>JBATIW010000457.1:0-10298 GCA_049668005.1 Maribacter sp. | reverse complement strand
GTCACGTATACCTTGGGTTAAGCTGCCGTGAATAGCCCCAGATGAGAATTTGTTAATGGCCAATTTCTTCGCTAATTTATTAACGGCGGCCTTGGTCTTACAGAAAATAATACCCCGTTCCCCTTCTTTAGCATTTAGAAAATGAAGCAATACTTCCAACTTTTCTATGGGTGCCACTACCACGTATTTATGATCGATACCTTGATGCCCAGCCTTTGCCATATCCGCTTCCAAGTGCACTACATGTTTTGACATATAATTTTGCACCATTTGCTTTACGGCCCCCGGCATGGTTGCTGTAAATAGAAGCGTTCTTCTTGATTTGGGGATTTCCTTGATTATTATATCCAGATCTTTTTTTAATGCGCTTACCATCTCATCAGCTTCATCCAAGACCAAAAACTTCAAGTTTTGGATGCTGACCGCTTTACGCTGAACTAAATCAATTAGTCGCCCTGGGGTAGCCACTATAATATGTGTGGCTTTTTTTAAGCGTTCAATTTGGGGTTTAATGGGAATACCGCCACAAACCGAAGCTATTGAAATGGCTGGACAGCGGGTAGTAAAAGACACTAGATTCGCATAAATTTGTTGTCCTAATTCCCGCGTAGGGGCTAATATTACTGCCTGTACTTCGGTATTTTCTGGATCAATCAATTGTAGTAACGGCAAGCCAAAAGCCGCGGTTTTACCTGTTCCCGTTTTTGCCAAAGCAACTACATCCTCTTTTTGATTCAATAGTATCGGAATTGTTTTCTTTTGAATATCCGTGGGAATGGAAATATTCAAATCGACTAAACTTTGTAGTATTAGATCGTTAATTCCTAATTCAGAAAACTGTTTTGACATAAATTGAATTTAAGCAAAGATAGGCACACGAAGTCCGGGAATGGTATAAATTCGTGCGCTAATTCCTTTTAAAAGGGTGGTGATACAAAAAGCCCTCGAGTAACCATTGCTTAATACCCGTTTTCTGCACCAAATAGCTTCTTATATTGACTTATACACTTCATAGACCCATTTTTACAAGGCTCGAAACTACAGCTTTATTCCGAACCACTAGGCGTAAAAACAGCGTTTTTATTGTCGTCGAAATTAACTTGCTTTATAATGCAAACTAAATGCATTAAGATCCTGGGCAGACTTGCTTTATACTCCCCGCCTATTGTCGTAAGTTAACAAGTGTTTATTCATTAAATGTTTATTGTTTTTAAACATATTCATGAATGCTAAGTATTTGCCGCTGGTAAAAACGCCATTTTCAGTATATTAGCTAGCCATTGCATTATCAATGGATTCTGTTTCCGATTATAAAACCGTTATCCATGAGAGATACCCTCAAAACTTTTGTAATAGCCTTTCTTTATTGTACAGCGTCCCCCTTGTTATCGCAGGACAAACATCATTACCAGACCGATTTCCCCGTTGAAAATTTTGCCGAGCGAAGAATGGAACTATTGGATGCCATTGGTAACAATGCCATAGCACTCATTCAGGGAGCAAGTGGACAGCCAGGATTCAGCATTTTCCGGCAATCGAATACCTTCTATTACTTAACAGGACTGGAGACGGATCATGCGTATCTTTTGTTAAACGGTAAAAACAAACAGACAACATTATACCTGCCTCATAGGGATGAAGGCCGGGAACAGGGTCAAGGAAAAGTATTGTCGGCGGAAGATGAGGAGTTGGTCATAAAACTTACAGGGGTTGATAAGGTTAAAGGATATGAAGTTTTATCGGCCGATTTGCTCAGAACAGGGTTGATTAAATCTGCCCCGCCAGTGCTATATACCCCTCTAAGTCCTGCCGAAACAGGGAATGACAGTCGAGACGAACTTTTATATGGCCAGGCCCGTGTCGCTGCTGATCCTTGGGATGGTCGTGCTTCCAAAGAGGCAATGTTCGTTCAGAAAATAAATTCACAATTCCCACAATTTGAAATTCGTGATCTAGGACCAATTCTGGATGCCATGCGGCTCATAAAAAGCAAGGAAGAAATCGGGTTGATTCGAAAGGCAACACAAATTGCTGGATTGGGAATTATGGAGGCTATGCGATCAACCAATCCGGGCGTCTATGAATATCAATTGGATGCCGCCGCAAAATATGTTTTCCACCTGAACGGGGCCCGTGGCGATGGCTATGCCTCTATTATCGGAGGGGGTACAAATGCCTTCATGGGTCATTATTTTCATAAAACAGATGTATTGAAGGCCGGCGATTTGGTATTGATGGACTATGCGCCCGATTATCGATACTATACCAGTGATGTAACCAGGATATGGCCCATCAATGGAAAATTCGATAACGCCCAAAAAGCATTGTATAATTTTATTGTGGCGTATCGGGATGCTCTTTTTAAATATATAAAACCTGGGGTAACGTCTGATGAAGTACTCGATCTGGCTGCTGCCGATATGAATCAATATTTGGTAGGCAAAACTTTTACGAAACCAGCCTATTTAAAAGCGGTACAAGAAGGAGTGAAATTCAGGGGTCATTTTCAGCATCCTGTTGGCATGGCCGTTCATGACGTTGGTATCGTTCATCGTGTTCCTCTGAGAGCAGGCATGGTTTTCACGATAGACCCCATGATTTGGATTCCTGAGGAACGGTTGTATATTCGAATAGAGGATGTCGCCTTGGTAACCGAAGATGGTGTGGAGAACTTAAGTGCTTTTGTACCCTCATCTATAGCAGCTATTGAAAATACCATCAAGGAAAAGGGATTGATTGAATATCATCCTCCTACCAAATTACCGTTCAAAAAATAACTATCACATTGCAAGAACTAAACGAAAAGTATACTATGAAAAATTGGCTTTTATTGATAGTCCTCGTCGCACCAATATTCACTAGTTCGGCATTTCCATTTTCGGACAATTACCCGAAAAATCCTAATATCGATGCCATAAACTATACTTTTCGCATCAATTTATCGGATACCACAGATGAAATTCGATGCGAGGAGACCATTGACATCAAATACTTGGCGGCAGGAGAAACCGTCTTACGGCTTGATTTGATAAAGGCCACCGAAAAATTGGGAAATAAGGGCATGATCGTAAGTAAAGTAATTTCTGAAGGCAGAACCTTGGAGTATATCCATGAAAATGATGCCTTGACTATTAGGCTGCCTACGCCAACCACCTTAAATCAGCGTAGTAGCTATACGGTTACGTACAAAGGTGTGCCGGCTACGGGACTTAAGATCGCGGATAACAAATATGGTGATCGGACTTTTTTTAGTGATAATTGGCCCGATAAGGGCAGAAATTGGTTGGCCACCATTGACCATCCATATGACAAGGCCACTTGTGAGTTTATCGTTACTGCACCCGTAAACTATCAGGTCATATCAAATGGGTTGAAAATCGAAGAAACCAATTTGGTAAATGGAGATCGTCTTACGCATTGGAAGCAATCCGTTCCGATTGCCACTTGGCTATATGTCTTGGGAGTTGCCAAGTTTGCCGTTCAATATGTAGATACGTTTGAGGGTAAATCAATTGAAACTTGGGTATACCCACAAGATAGGGATGCGGGATTCTATGATTTTGCCATTCCTTCAAAAAGCACATTGGAGTTTTACAGCAATCGAATTGGCCCATTTTCGTATGAAAAATTGGCCAACATACAGTCGAACAGTGTAAGCGGTGGCATGGAAGCCGCTTCGGCCATTCTTTACAGTGAAAACTCTGTAGTGGGCGACAGAAATGAACGCTGGCGGAATGTAGTCATACACGAAATCGCACATCAGTGGTTCGGGAATGCCGTAACAGAATATGATTGGGACGATGTCTGGCTGAGCGAAGGTTTTGCCACCTATTTTACCTTGCTTTTCATTGAGCACAAATATGGCCATGATGCGTTCATGGAAGGACTTGCAAAAAGCAAAAAAAGAGTCGATGATTTTTATGCGAAAAATCCGGGGTATCGCATTGTCCACGATAATCTTAAGGATATGTCAAAAGTAACCAGCATACAGACCTATCAAAAAGGAAGTTGGATTCTACATATGCTAAGAGGAGTTGTCGGTACTGATGTTTTTTGGAAGGGAATTCAATTGTATTATAAAAAATATAAGGACTTAAATGCTACCACGGATGATTTTCGAAGGGAAATGGAGGAAGCATCTGGAATGGATTTAAGAGGCTTTTTTGAACAATGGCTTCGCAAACCCGGCACATTGAAATATAAGGGAACATGGCAATTTGATTCGAGCAAAAAGGAAGTTTCGATAGTTCTTGATCAAGTGCAGACGGATGGCAGCTTTTTCAAAATGCCCTTAGAGATAGGCATATACGGACCTGGAAATAAAGAACCGCATATCAAAAAGTTACAGGTCAATGAAAAATCGAACTCATTTACGTTTACCTTGGATTTTGTGCCTGATAAAATCGTGCTTGACCCTAATTTCTGGGTGTTAATGGAAGCGGATTTTAAGAAGATATAAAATTTTAATATGCTAAGCCCAACTACCTTATAACGTCTTGCGCCCTATCAAGTTCCTTTTTTGAATTGAAGTATAGGAACCGAACCGAAAGTACTCCTCCAACCTACAGGTATTTGAACACCCTTCGCTGTTTCATGGGCTTCATTTTAATATCTCGAAATTACCCAACTTTTTAAAAAGGTCGAAAAATCGTGGGTCGATTAAATGTCATGAATGCCAGTATCGTACAAGAATCAAGCTACTTTTTAGTAAATCCGGCATGCAACATCACTCCCGAAGTATACAATATAACTAGAATTACCACCCATCGAAGCACATCCAATGGTAATGACTTTACAATAAAAGCGGCAATGCCCACAGCCACAAGGCCTGGAATGGCCATGGCAATGGCAGCTTTCCTATTATATGCCTTTTCGCGAATAAAACGTACAGATGCGGGAGGCATCAGAAAAGCACAAGAACCCATCATAATTGGAAAAGCCACCTTTGGCGACATGCCGAGGGCAAAGACCAATGCCATACAGGGGGCATATAATCCGATACCGGCAGTCATCAAAGCGCCCAAACCAAAATTGGCGATTACCGCGATAGCCAATTTTCCATTTTGGAGCCCGATGGCCTCTCCTCCGCCTTGTATCCATTCCATGTTAGTGGCCAACATAAAAAAAGCGGTGACCAAGAGGGCGAAGCCCATAACCAACCGAATCTTCTTTTCTGACATTTTGGCAACTACACCGGCACCCAATACCGCACCTAGAGCGGCTGATACAAACATCAATACCAACGTAATAGGTTCCACTTCGATAATGGTAATAAAAATCAAGGCCTGAAATAATACCGGAAGTGTATTCGCTACATTCATCGTTCCCGGAATATGTTTGTCCTTAGTCTGTTTTGTGAATTTTAGAAGGGCCGTTTGCGGAGCAAATGCACCGATTCCAAGTACATCAAAAAAATTGACCACGAAGCCGATAATCGAAGTTTTTAACCAACTGCTATTTTCCAATGAATTTCTATGGGTTAGAAAGTCCTTCGTTAAAACAATGGCAAACCAGACCGCCAAACCGGCCAATGAAATCCAAATTAATCTTATCATATCTGTTATTAGGAGGATGGTAGATCTCGGAAATAATCAACCCCCAAAGAGACCAGCCCAGCCTAGCAAACCTTAAAAAAGGTCTTGTTTTTATCTATTTCCCCTTGGGCCAACCGGGCCTCGATTTCCTTTGCAGTCTTTGTGATGGCCAGACCTCCCAGTCCGGTGCAGCGATGTGTATTGGGCAAGGCATCCCCTACCCGCTTCATGGTCTCGATAACCTCATCCAAGGGAATCAAATGAGCGTAATCCGACAAGGCCATATTCGCACAAGAAATGGCATTCGTTGCTGCCATGACATTTCTATTAAGACATGGGGCCTCTACACGATCTGCAATCATATCGCAAATCATCCCCAAACTGGATTGTAACGCCATGGAGGCAGCACCCAGTGCCTGATTCAAACTACCCTTCTTTAATCCTACAATACCTGCAGCCGCCATGCCGGATCCTGATCCGCATTCGGCCATACACCCGCCGACTTCTGCGGCGAAAGTAGCATGAGCAGCTATGAATACTCCAATGATTCCGGCTGCCAACATCGCTTTTATCATTTCATCCTCTGAAAGTTCCAATGTTCTGCCAATACCTATAATCGCTCCTGGCAATGCACCACAGGACCCGGCCGTAGGTGCCGCTACCACAACTCCCATGGAACTTTTGACTTCCATCATCGCGGAGGTATATAGAATCACTTGGTTCAGAATATCGCCTTCTACTAATTTTTTTCCTTTCATCCTTTCCTGAAAAGTTATGGATTGAGGGCCTAGAATGCGATCGGCATATTTCGTTCCTTGTAATCCAATGTCGATGGCATTTTGCATGATCTTTAAAATATTACGCATCTTTTCAAATACATCCCCCTCCGAAATATCACCCCGCATACTTTCGTAGGCTACGGCCAGCTCCCACAATTCAAGGTTTTTATCCGTGTTGTATTCAAGCATTTCATTACAGGTAATAAATGGAACAACAAGATCTTTACGTGCCATTATCGGAAGTACAGGATGAATTTTTTTAATGAAAATAACCTCCGCTAAATTTAAGAGTTCTTTCTCTAGGCCAGCGCCGACGAATTGGTTCGACTTTATTTCAATGAAAGAAGAAATTCCTTGACGTAAGGCAATCTCATCGCAATTAAAGGATTGTTCAATATGGGCAACAAGATTAGCAGGTGATTCAATATAAACTAGGGTCTGATAAAAATCTCCAGTCATGGATACGCGCGCCCCGTCGATTTCAATAAGCTCGATCATGCCTCCGCCAGTTGAAATGGCCGTTACCATTCGGGTTTCTTTGCTGTTTTTCAGGGTAATCTTATAAGTATTGGGATGCTTGGCCCCAATAGGATGAATGTCGATATTGATTTGAATCCCTGCTTCGTCAATAGCCTGTAAATAATTTGGCAGGCGCTCCTCGTCCGCTTCCCATCCCATGAAACCCCCGAATAAACCCATGTCCGACCCTTGACCTTTGTGGGTCGTTGCCAAAGAACCATTGGGATCGAACTCAATATATACTTCTTTGATGTCGCCATCCATTAAATCGAGACACATTCGACCGATGCGTAAAGAAGCCGCACAATGGGAACTTGAAGGCCCCCGCATAACTGGTCCGATTACATCATTGAATATGCTGGGATATCTTATCATCTTGTAAATTCATTTTAATATTTGAAATTCAAGCCCTAAAGCGCCACTTAATATACGAGTTCCGGTAAACAAATCACAAACAGCTTCTGCGTCTTATATTATATTTAGCGATTTAATGAAGTATAACTGTTACCCCCTAAAGATTGTAATGCAACTAAATGTATGTCAAATTTTAAATCTAAAACATTCCCCAGTTTTTTATGACAAAATGGACACGCATTTATATCACCATCTGTGTTTATGTACATTCCTTTTTTCCAGCACTTAAACCATCAACTCCTTGCTTTTAATCGCCATGGTAATTAATATCATAGATTATATAAAATTAGTAATGGACGTATAACTTAACACTTAGAAGTTAAATAAAAATAAATGAGTAGCAAAATGTTTGTTCCGTTTCACAAAACTGCCTGCTGGAAGGCGGATATTAATTTCCCTTCCTATTATCGGCTCGCATATTAGTGTTCATTTAATACTAGCTTTCTTCTTTTAGAAGTATTCATGCATCCAATTTTAGATGTCCTTACCTTTTAGAAGATGTTTGGTGGAAGAATAATTTATGGGCAACACAATTTAAAAGAATAAATATCTTTTAAAGTTCGAGTGAATTGAGGCGTAGCTAATGGGATTGTGAATTGCTAAGATACTACTGCTTCCAATAAGGGTTAGGACAGAAATGTTTTGTGAAATTAAACTTTCTCAGCACCTATTCAGGTGCTTACAAGCTGTTTTTGCCCAATGCGCGCAACATCTTGGTATGGTCTATAATGGCATGTGCCATGCTCTTTTTAACATGGTAGGGCATACCAAAATCTTGGGCGGTATCAGCAACTATTTTGGTTAATTTTTTATAGTGTACGTGGCATACATCTGGAAGTACGTGATGTTCAACTTGATAATTCAACCCCCCGAGTAGCCAAAATAAAACGTTGCTATTCGGTGAAAAATTACTAGTAGTGGCAAATTGATGCGAATACCAATCATCTTTCATCATACCCTCAGTATTAGGCAATGGAAATTCATTGGCGGGCATAATATGCGCTATTTGAAAAACAACACTTACCAGAATTCCAGTAACAAAATGCATGCATAAGAATGCCAAAAGAATCAACCACCAAGGTTGGGGTATCATAAGCATGGGTAGCGCCAATGCATAGGAATAATAGAACATTTTCCAAGCGGTCATACTCGCAAGCGCTGTTCTATATTCATTCTTTTTATCTAAAAACCCCATATCCCTATAGCGCTTTAGACGAACAAAATCTTTTGTGGTTATCCATGATAGGGTGGAGATGCTGTAAAAAAACCAGATATAAATATGTTGATATTGGTGTACCCAATAGTGCTTGGCATGTGGCGAAAATCGTAAGAAAAAGGGCGCGTTTAGATCATCATCCGCATGATCAATATTGGTAAAGGTGTGGTGAAGCACATTGTGCTGTATTTTCCAAACGGTTGCATTTGCCCCTATAAGATTAAAGGTATAACCTAAGAGGGTATTGGTCCTTTTGTTTTTGGAATAAGATTCATGAATGGCATCGTGCATAACACCCATGCCAATACCTGCCATTCCCAAACCGCTTACTAGATATAGTAAAAAAAGGAGCCATACAGTTGTGACTATTCCTGTAGCCAATAGGATCAATGGCACAAAAAACAAGGCGAGCATAATTGTGGATTTAACATACATGGTCGTATTGCCATTTCTACTTTCATTATTCGCTTTGAAATATGCATTTACCCGGCGTCTTAACGTTTTTGAAAAGTCGGAATTCAACGCCCTTGAGAATTTTGGATTATCGATACTATTATATTTAAATTAGTACTACCGCCGTAACAACATTTCGTGTATTGCCATACGTTTAACCTATTTGTTAGTGTGAAGAAACCTCGTCATGGACGCAAAATGTAGGGAATGCACAGACTATTTTATAAAACGAAGAAAGCTAGGGATTGACTAAAATTAAACACATAGGGGAAACTAAATTACTAACATTGCAATATAGTTAAAATTAAATTTGATTCTATTAACTATGTGTTAAAGAAGCTTTTAACATGAAATATTTAATTGAAGTATTATCTTGAAATTGGTTTTTAACCATTATACAAGTTAAATAAACCACCTTCTTAGAAAAGCAGTGGCTGGAAGGCGAAAGACCTTTGTGTTCAAATAAGTTGTATGTTGTTTTAAACCTATTAGTCGGGGTTGGACTATTGGTTTTGCCACCAATCTTGATGATCTATAACAGTATCTTCCAATAAAAAGGCTTCCCCTATTTTTGGTGTAATTATCGGTAGATTCAGTTCCTTTGCCTTTTGGCTTACACGTTCAACCGGGTCTGTCCAGGAATGCAGCGCCAACTTAAACGCTCCCCAGTGAATGGGCATTATTTTTTTAGCCTGTAAATCAATACCAGCTTGTGCGGTTTCTTCCGGAAACATATGGATATCTGGCCACATTTTGTTGTATTGCCCACATTCCATCATCGCAAAATCAAAAGGTCCGTATTTGGCTCCTATCGTTTTAAAATGGGTATCGTAACCACTATCGCCACTAAAGAAGATTTTTTCGGTATCTGACTGTATGACCCAGGAACTCCATAATGTACTTTGTCGGTTAGAGAATTTTCGACCCGAAAAATGACGCGCAGGCGTATTTACAAAGGATAGATCTTCCAAGGTGGTTTCTTGCCACCAGTCCATTTCTAAAATTCTGTCTTTTGAAACGCCCCAGGCCTCTAAATGGGTTCCAACCCCTAAAGGCACATAAAACATGGACACCTTATCTTTGAGCAGTGCAATGGATTCATAATCCAAATGATCGTAATGATCATGTGAGATCAATACAGCATCGATTTTAGGAAGCTGTTTTACTTCAATGGGTAATTCTGAACTAAACCGCTTCCCACCCAATAATGAATGTGGTGCAGGTACAGCGCTGAACATAGGATCCAACAATAAGTTCTTATGGTTCATCTGCACCAAAAAAGAGGAATGTCCAAACCAAACAAATCGTGTGGGACTGTTATAATTCGCTATAGCGGAGGAATCTATTTTAGTAACCGCAATATCTTCCTTCGGACGTCCGTTA
>JBATIW010000456.1:0-1982 GCA_049668005.1 Maribacter sp. | reverse complement strand
GTCTACCTTTTGTAATGGTGGTAACCGTTTCTGTTATCATGTATAAAAAATTAGGGATAAGTAATGCCGATATTGGCCTTTATACCAGTTGGTTGTATTTGCCATGGGTAATTAAACCCCTCTGGAGCCCATATATTGATATGTTCAGTACAAAAAGAAATTGGTTGCTTGCCATGCAACTCCTTGCTTCGATTGCGCTATTGGGGATTGGATTGGCCTTGCCCACGAACATTTTTTTCGTGACTACTTTGGCCTGTTTCTGGATGGTCGGTTTTGCTTCGGCAACCAATGATGTGGCCTCGGATGGTTATTATATGATCGGGTTAACGGAAGATAGGCAAGCTTTTTTTGTTGGCATTCGAAGTGTCTTCTACAAATTGGCCAATGTAACAGGACAGGGGTTACTGGTAATCCTTGCAGGGTTTCTAGAGAATTACTATGGAGATAATACAAAAGCCTGGTCTGTTACCATGATTGTAGCCGCATTGTTAATGCTCAGTTTAACAATTGCCAATTTTTTTGTGACTCCTAAATACGAATCATCAGATGCTATAAAAAAAGAAAAACCCTTGGGCTTCATGGAGGTTTTCTCTTCTTTCTTTAAAAAGAAAGGAATGGGAATCGCCTTGGCTTTTGTGCTTTTCTTTCGCTTGGGAGAATCCCAATTAGTTAAAATGGCTTCTCCTTTTTTTCTTGATACCCAAGCGGATGGTGGACTAGGATACTCTACAGCTGAGGTCGGAACAATCTATGGCACCGTCGGGGTTATAATGCTTACTGTCGGGGGAATCCTTGGCGGAATTCTTATCTCGAGAGATGGACTTAAAAAATGGATGCTGCCCATGGTATTGGCCATAAACATTCCCAATGCCTTTTATGCTTTTCTGGCAATAACCAATACTACAAATATTGTCGCTGTGGTCACCACTGTGGTTTTGGAACAATTTGGTTACGGGTTTGGTATCGCCGGGTTTATGGTTTATCTCATTTACATTGCCGAAGGCGTATCTAAAACCTCGCATTACGCGCTTGCCACTGGTTTTATGGCGCTAGGTATGATGTTACCTGGTCTGATTAGCGGTTATGTGCAGGAGTGGTTAGGCTACGATGGGTTCTTTATTTGGGTAGTCATAGCGGCCATACCTGCTTTATTTATATTAAAATATCTCAAATACCCGCCGGAATATGGCAAAAAAGGAGCTAATGTCGATGAATAGATTACAGGACTATAAGAATGCCACAACAGTTCTTGAAAAAAAAGAAAAGATTGGTCAATTATTCATGCCTGCGGCATTTATCAATGATACCGAAGAAGAGATTCAGGCCTTGGAAAGGGTAATCGGAGAAAATCATATAGGTGGCCTCTGTTTCTTTCATAGTAGAGCTAGTGCTGCCACCAATTATGAAGGCAAAAAAGAGGTCATTAAAAATGAACAAAGTTTTAAGACACTACAAAATCTGGTTAAACGCTACCAACAAAAATCAAAACATAGACTCCTAATTGCCATAGATGCAGAATGGGGTCTAGCCATGCGTGTAGAAAATACGCCACAATACCCCTATGCCATTACCCTCGGCGCTTTACAAGGCAATACAGATTTAGTCTTCCAAGCGGGAAAGAACATTGCATATGATTGTAAACAGGCAGGTATTCATTATAATTTGGCGCCAGTCTCAGATATCAACAACAATCCAAACAATCCAGTTATAGGATATCGTTCTTTTGGTGAGGATAAATTTAACGTAACAGAAAAGTCTTTGGCCTATGTTAAAGGTATGCAAAGTGAAGGTGTTATATGCAGCATTAAACATTTTCCTGGTCACGGAGATACTGCAGTTGATTCACATTTGGGACTACCGATCATCGAAAAATCCAAGGAAGAATTGTTGGCCAATGAGCTATACCCGTTTATGCAGCTGATAAAAGAAAATGTTGACTCCGTTATGGTTGGTCATTTAGCAGTACCCTCGCTAACTAATGG
>JBATIW010000455.1:0-3628 GCA_049668005.1 Maribacter sp. | reverse complement strand
ATTAATAACTTCCAAACAGAGCAGCATTGTTTCACGCGTCATTATCTCCTTTCGGTCTGGACCTGCATCAACATGGCAGTGTTCACAGACTTGGTTACACATATACCCTACATTGATTTGCAGAATTTCCAATTTTCTTGGCCGCAATGGAAAATGGCCGGTATTGGCAATTTTGTCCTTAAAAAAGGGTAGTTCGCCATCCGCGAAAATACCCCCATTGAGGATTTTCAATTGCTTATTTGTTTCAGCAAGCTCATCGTGTCTTGCGTGTAATGATTTTGTTACCATTTATACCTAATTAGTCATTAGTGCTTTGTAGTGGTTTGTGCAGAAAACTAACAAACCTTACCAATAACATTTCTACATACTTAATTTATTGTACTTGTTCATCATTTGAACACCATGTACTAGGGTTGCTCCACTTTCTATGGCTGCCCCTGCATGAACGGCTTCCATCATTTCTTCTTTGGTAATTCCTTTTTGCAAGCCGTCTTTTGTATAGGCATCTATACAATATGGACATTTAACCACATGGGCAACCGCCAAAGCTATCAATGATTTTTCCCTTGCGCTTAGCGCCCCTTCCTCAAATACTTTTCCGTAATAATCAAAGAACTTTGTGCCCAATTCTTCACTCCAGTCTGTTATTTTACCAAATTTTCTAAGATCTGCTGGGTCGTAATATGAATTTGCCATTTTACATTTTTATGTTGATAATATGATTTGAACAGTGATAAACCTCTCCGGTACAATAACAGGAAACGCAAAATCACAGTTAGAATAAGTTAAATAGTGTGTGCTTGATATTTTGATTAAAATATCATAAAACCTAGGCCAAATGAAGCATGGGAGAGCCTCTATTCTGTTGAATTTCAGACTGAAAAAAACCAACGAACGGTACTTCAATTTGGAATAATATCGAATTTGATAAAACAATCGACTGAATTGCCCTAATAATTTGAAGGGGCAATCCAATTGTATACTTGATGATGGTATTAAGATCACCCAAATGATCTATATCATGCAATGTATTTAGTGAAACCAACTCAATTGTATTCGACAGAAGTTCCATTTTCAAGCTATTCATCAGCAGTGAAGTCTGCCAAGGAAGATTCTTAAAAACCTTTGGATTGAAATTCACCTTGTGCAATCCCATTAAATAAAAGCCGCCATCTTTAGATGGACCCAAAACCGCATTGTTCTTGGAGAGCGTTATTGCCGTTTCTAGAAGCTGTGTTGCCTGTAAATGAGGAGAATCGTTGCCAATGGTAATAATTTGTTCAAATCCTAAATCATAAACAGATTTAATGGCATTAGTAAAGCGTTCCCCGAACGAGTTTCCGTGTTGTTCTTTTTCAGTAAAGTGAAAATAAGGCAGTTTGGTTTTCTTTACAGTGTTGTGAGTGTGCCTTGAAAGCGATGCGAACAATTCTTTAGCACCATGGATCTTTTTACACTTTAACTCCTCCTTTGAAGAAAGGGCAAAGATCAAAATAGCTGTTTTATGTTCGTTAATAACCTGCATAAAGAATAGTGTCTTGGTAAATTTACAATAAAACCTATTTTAATTAAGTCGAAACTGTGTAATATTCTTAACAAGCGGATTTCATATTCAGGAAAAGACCACTTTTAACAAATCCGACTGATAAGTCCATTTTCTGACGCAAGTTTAATTCCTTTTCTCCCTGATTATGGTTTGTAGCCAAGAGAACACCGATGAAAAGCACTAGTTTATTTTTTATTGATAGTGAAGACGGAATTAACAAACCAAGCAGTCTGAAAAGCGTTTGGATAAGTGGTATCTTTTTTGGTCAATATTGGCTAAACATCGTCATAATCAACCTTTAAAGTTGGCGTAAGGGGTTTAGCCTGACAGGTCAGGATTAATCCTTCCTCAATTTCACCATCGGTGAGGATCTGATTCTTTACCATTTCGGCTTTGCCTTCCGTTATTCTGGCAATACAACTACTACAGACTCCACCTTGACAAGAATAAGGGGCATCAATATTTTCTTTTAATACCGCATCAAGGACTAGGTCATTTTTACCCATGGTCAAGGAAAACTCTTCATCATCCAAAACAACGGTTACTTGGGTCTTACCACTTGCCGCAGCGGTTGGAGTTACTTCAGCTGTTGTTTCAGAAGTAGTGAATAGCTCAAAATGTATTTTGTCTTTCTGAATGCCATTTTCTTGAAGCGTATTGCTTACTAGATGGATCATATCTTCAGGGCCACAGAGGTAAAAGGAATCAAAATCGGTATCCTTATGTTTGTTTTTTAGGGCATAGTTTACTGTAGAGGTATCAATTCGGCCAAAAAGCGAACCTTCTTCCAGGACCTTGCTATTGGTAAAATAGACAAAAAAGCGACTGGCATATTCTAACTGTAGTTTAACCAAGTCTTTGTAGAACATGGTTTCCGTATTCGATTTATTACCATAAACCAAAACAAATTTATTGTTAGGGTTGCTTGCCAATACCGCTTTTAAAATGCTCATGATTGGCGTAATACCGCTACCTGCCGCAAAAGCAGCAACATTCTTGGGCGCATCACTGCGCTTAAAAATAAATCGGCCTTCAGGTGGCATGACTTCAAGAACATCGCCAACTTTCAATTTTGTATTCGCATAATCTGAGAATCCGCCTTTATCTACTCTTTTGACGCCTATCGTAATATAATCCCGCTTGGGTGAAGAACTGATGGAATACGCCCGGCGTAGTTCTTTTCCCTTTATTTCTTTCTTAAGGGTGATGTATTGTCCTGGAGCAAAATTAAAAGTCTGGATAAGCTCCTTGGGAATCCCAAAGGTTATGGCAACAGAAGTTGGGGTCAGTGGTTTTATGTTTTGTACCGTTAGGGCATAAAAATCGGCCATATGATATTGATTCTTTAAATTAAAGTGCAAAACTAAGCATTGACAGTTCGATTTAAAACGGAAACGGCAAAAAAACATACCTATAATACTTATGCATAAGATAATTATGTATATATTTGGTTTAGATGTAATAATCAAATGGCAAATTCCAAGTTATATAAGGGCAGTTTAAATACCATCATCCTCAAGTTATTGGAGGAAAAGGGGAAGATGTATGGCTATGAGATCACCCAAAAGGTAAAAGAACTCACAAAGGGAGCGTTGAACATTACCGAAGGAGCCTTGTACCCCGCCTTGCATAAGCTGGAAGCTGAAGGACTATTGGACGTTGAGGTGGCGAAAGTAGATAACCGACTCCGCAAGTATTACAAACTCACAGAACAAGGCGAAAAGGAAACTGCAAACCGGCTAGCTGAATTGGAAGATTTTATACGAAGCATGCAATATTTGGTAAATCCGGATTGGAGTATAAGTTAAATTGATATGAAATTAACTCAGGAAAATATAAAATTCATTGATAATTGGTTGCAATTTTCAGGGGTGAACTATTTGGATGTACGCTATGAATTAGTGGATCATTTAGTGAATGAATATGAAAATTCTTCCAATGATGAAAATTTAGAGGATTTTGTTCGTGATAGGCTAAGCTGGATTAGAAAAATTGCGAAAAAGAGGGAAAGTACAATACATTGGGGTATTCAAAAGGGACTATGGAGACGGTTTATATCCACATTCTTCGATTTGAAGGTTC
>JBATIW010000454.1:0-3993 GCA_049668005.1 Maribacter sp. | reverse complement strand
ACCTTCATGGAGAACTTTCCAATTACACACACACGTAACCAGTTTGTGTTGGAATTTCTATATTATTTTATAGATCCACCAAGATATTCCATCCAAGAATGTATTGAGCGTGGTCTTACCTATAGCGTTCCGTTAAAAGCTAGGTTAAAATTATATTGTACCGATCCTGAACACGAGGATTTTGAAACCATCGTACAAGATGTGTATTTGGGTACAATTCCTTATATGACTCCTAGTGGTACCTTTGTCATTAATGGCGCAGAGCGTGTGGTTGTATCACAGTTACACCGTTCACCTGGTGTTTTCTTTGGACAATCATTCCATGCCAATGGTACAAAGTTGTATTCTGCAAGGGTTATTCCTTTCAAGGGATCTTGGATAGAATTCGCTACCGATATCAATAATGTTATGTACGCATATATTGATAGAAAGAAAAAATTACCTGTAACAACATTGTTCAGGGCTATTGGTTTTGAGAGTGATAAGGATATTCTTGAAATTTTTGACCTTTCGGAAGAGGTTAAGGTTTCAAAAGCTGGCCTAAAGAAGGTCTTAGGTCGCAAATTGGCTGCAAGGGTATTGAATACATGGCATGAGGATTTTGTTGATGAGGATACCGGAGAAGTTGTTTCGATTGAAAGAAATGAAATTATCATAGATCGTGATACGGTTTTGGAAAAAGACCATATTGATGAGATATTGAATACTGATGTTAAGACTGTTCTTTTACATAAAGAGGGTAATGCCCAATCAGATTATTCAATTATCCATAATACATTACAAAAAGATCCTACAAACTCTGAAAAAGAGGCTGTAGAACATATATATCGTCAATTGCGGAATGCTGAACCGCCTGATGAAGAAACGGCGCGTGGGATTATTGACAAGTTGTTCTTTTCTGACCAACGTTACAATTTAGGTGAAGTTGGGCGTTATAGAATGAACAAAAAATTAGGATTGGATATTGGAATGGACAAGCAAGTCTTGACCAAAGTGGATATAATAACGATTATCAAATATTTGATTGAGCTGATCAACTCTAAAGCAGAGATTGATGATATTGATCACCTTTCGAATCGTCGGGTCAGAACTGTTGGCGAGCAATTATCATCTCAATTTGGTGTTGGCTTGGCCCGTATGGCAAGAACCATTCGTGAGCGTATGAATGTTCGTGATAATGAGGTATTTACCCCAATTGATTTGATTAATGCGAAAACACTTTCTTCGGTTATCAACTCATTTTTTGGTACAAACCAACTTTCCCAGTTCATGGATCAAACAAACCCATTGGCCGAGATTACACACAAGCGTAGATTATCTGCACTAGGACCTGGTGGGTTATCAAGAGAAAGAGCAGGTTTCGAGGTTCGTGATGTTCACTATACACATTATGGTAGATTATGTCCTATTGAAACACCTGAAGGACCGAATATTGGTCTGATTTCATCACTTGCGGTTTTTGCAAAAGTAAATCCAATGGGCTTCTTGGAAACTCCATATCGTAAGGTTACCGGTGCTAAAGTAGATACAAAAGAGTATATCTACCTAAGTGCAGAGGAAGAGGAAGGAATGAAAATTGCCCAGGCAAACATTCCGCTTAAGGATAATGGAGCGATTGATTCCGAAAAGGTAATTGCTAGGGAAGAAGGTGATTTCCCAGTTGTAGATCCAAAAGAGGTAAATTATACAGATGTTGCCCCTAACCAGATTGCTTCGATTTCAGCTTCGTTGATTCCTTTCTTGGAACATGATGATGCGAACCGTGCATTGATGGGATCTAACATGATGCGCCAGGCTGTTCCTTTATTGAAACCACAATCTCCGATTGTAGGTACAGGTCTTGAAAGACAAGTAGCTTCTGATTCAAGGGTATTGATCAATGCGGAAGGTGATGGTACCATAGAATATGTTGATTCACAAAAAATAACCATTAAGTACAAGAGGTCCGATGCTGAAAGATTAATCAGTTTTGATGAGGATGAGAAGACATATAACTTGGTTAAGTTTAGAAAAACCAACCAAGGTACGAGCATCAACTTAAAACCTATTGTTAAAAAAGGTGATAAAGTTAAAAAGGGACAAGTTCTATGTGAAGGTTATGCCACAGAAAAAGGTGAATTGGCCTTAGGTAGAAACCTTACGGTGGCTTTTATGCCTTGGAAAGGTTATAATTTTGAGGATGCGATCGTAATTTCTGAAAAAGTTGTTCGAGAGGATATTTTCACTTCCATACATGTTGATGAATACGCATTGGAAGTTAGGGATACCAAACTAGGTGCTGAGGAATTAACACATGATATTCCAAACGTTTCTGAAGAGGCAACAAAAGATCTTGATGAAAATGGAATGATCCGAATCGGTGCTGAGGTTAAGCCTGGGGATATTTTGATTGGTAAGATTACACCAAAAGGTGAGTCAGATCCTACCCCAGAAGAAAAATTGCTTCGTGCCATTTTTGGTGATAAAGCTGGTGATGTGAAAGATGCTTCATTAAAAGCATCCCCTTCTTTAAGAGGTGTTGTGATCGAAAAGAAATTATTTTCAAGGTCTATTAAGGATAAGCGTAAGCGCTCTGAGGACAAAGAAGCGATTTCCAATTTGGAAATGGAATACGAAGTAAAATTCCAACAGCTCAAGGATGTTCTTGTAGAGAAATTATTCACATTGATTAATGGAAAGACGTCGCAAGGTGTCCTGAACGATTTAAGTGAAGAAGTACTTCCAAAAGGGAAGAAGTATACGATGAAGATGTTAAATTCTGTCGATGATTTTGCGCACTTGGTGGCCGGAACCTGGACAACGGATAAAGACACAAATCATTTGGTAACAGATTTATTGCATAACTATAAAATCAAACTCAATGACCTTCAAGGTAATTTGAGAAGAGATAAGTTTACGATTTCTGTGGGTGATGAATTACCAGCTGGTATTATGAAGTTGGCCAAAGTCTACATTGCCAAGAAGCGTAAGCTTAAAGTAGGAGATAAAATGGCTGGTCGTCACGGTAACAAAGGTATCGTTTCGAGAATCGTACGACAGGAAGATATGCCTTTCTTGGAAGACGGTACTCCGGTTGATATTGTCTTAAATCCATTAGGTGTACCATCGCGTATGAATATTGGTCAGATTTATGAAACTGTTCTTGGTTGGGCAGGTCTTAAACTGGGCAAAAAGTATGCAACACCAATTTTTGATGGTGCTACTCTTGACGAAATCAATGCATATACAGATGAGGCAGGTATCCCAAGATTTGGCCACACCTATCTATATGATGGCGGTACAGGTCAGCGTTTTGATCAAGCTGCAACTGTTGGGGTTATCTACATGTTGAAATTAGGTCATATGGTAGATGATAAAATGCACGCACGTTCAATAGGACCATACTCTTTGATTACGCAACAACCATTGGGCGGTAAAGCACAATTTGGTGGTCAGCGATTTGGAGAAATGGAAGTTTGGGCACTTGAAGCATATGGTGCATCAGCGACTTTACGTGAAATATTGACGGTAAAGTCTGATGATGTAATTGGTAGAGCCAAAACATATGAGTCAATTGTTAAAGGCGAGACAATGCCAGAACCTGGTTTACCAGAATCTTTCAACGTATTGATGCACGAACTTAAAGGTTTGGGCTTGGATATTAGATTGGAAGAATAGTTTAGAACACATATTATAATTTAGTAGCATAGTACATTATGGCTAGAATACACGATAATACACCACAAAAAAGGTTTGATAAGATTTCGATTGGTTTGGCATCTCCAGAAGCAATTTTGGCAGAGTCAAGGGGCGAAGTCTTGAAACCAGAAACTATAAACTATAGAACACACAAACCAGAACGTGATGGTCTTTTCTGTGAGCGGATTTTTGGTCCTGTAAAGGATTATGAATGTGCTTGTGGTAAATACAAAAGAATCCGTTACCGTGGTATCGTTTGTGATCGTTGTGGGGTTGAGGTAACCGAAAAGAAAGTGCGAAGGGACAGGGTAGGAC
>JBATIW010000453.1:0-10689 GCA_049668005.1 Maribacter sp. | reverse complement strand
TTGGAGGTAGGTCGCTCACCGGTATAGTAATCGCCGGATCCTTATTGCTTACAAATATTTCAACGGAGCATTTGGTGGGTATGAATGGTTCAGCATACCGCAATGGGGCCATAATTGTGGCCTGGGAAGTTACTTCAGCTTTGGCGTTGGTAATTGCCGCGCTCTATTTTGCGCCCAGATATCTCAAAATGGGATTGACAACCATTCCTGAATTTTTGGAGCAACGGTTCGATGGTATGACACGTACCTTTCTGTCAGGGCGGTTTTTATTTATGCTCTTGCTAAACATACCAAAGATTAATGGTAATGGTTTTGTTTTTGGTGAGTTTAAAAACCGATTTTTTGTAACTCGGTATTCCTTTATGGTTATTGGAGTTTCCAACTCCCTCTCTGGGCATACCAATAAAATTTGTTTTTAGTTCATTATTATCATCCTCATCATGAAACACCATAATTGCATATTCTCCCGGAGGCAAATTCAAATCAATAATGGCCATACCATTTTCAATATAAACACTCCCTTTTTTGATGGCTTTGGTCATATCGCCAGGAAAACCATTTTTATCTGCAAAAAGGCTAAATAGAATTTTCCCTTTTTCAGACTTAATACCTGCTATCTCAACATTTAGGCTTACATTTTGTTGACCAAAGGCAAAGCTTCCACAAAGAAATAATAAGCCAAAAATGAAATGTTTGAGCATGTAATGATAGTTTAGTCAAATTTAAGCAAACTATTTTACCATTTCATAACTGCGCTTAATGAAGTTTGTAAGTTCTTCACCTTTTAGAAGCCCTTTTGATAATCGTGCCAAATCCAGGGATTGGTTGATCAAACGTTCACGTTTCTTTGCCGTTTTGGTATTCAATATCTCGCCAACCAATTCATGATTGGTATTAACGATAAGATTATACATCTCGGGCATGCCGCCCATTCCGAACATTCCACCACCACCACCGGTCTGCTGCATTTCTTTCATTCTACGCATGAATTCAGGCTCGGTAATAATGAAGGGTGAGGCCGCACTGTCCATAGCTTCTAATTGTAACGTATACCCTTTGTCAGTTATAACCTCTTCTAAATTAGCTTTAAGGCGGTCTTTTTCTTCATCAGACAATTTAGAAATCTGGGTGTCATCTTTTTTAATGAGGTTGTCTAAATGGTCGGCATCAACACGGGCAAAAGAAACTTTTTCTTTTGACGTCTCCAATTTTTGCATGAGGTGCGATATGATTGGGGAATCCAACAGTAAAACTTCATAGCCTTTGGCTTTTGCCGCTTCAATATAACTGTGTTGGGCTTCTTTGTCAGATGCGTAAAGGACCACTAATTTATCGTCCTTATCGGTTTGGTTTTCCTTTAAGTTCTTCTGCAATTCCTCAAAAGTGTGGAATTTGCCATCAACCGTTGGGTAAAGTGCAAATTTGTCAGCTTTTTCGAAGAACTTGTCATCAGAAAGCATTCCATATTCAATAACGATTTTAATATCATTCCATTTAGCCTCCAATTCTTCCCTGTTGTTTTTAAACAAGGAGTTCAATTTATCGGCAACCTTTCTAGAAATATAAGATGCTATTTTCTTAACAGCACCATCTGCCTGCAAATAGGAGCGTGATACATTCAAAGGAATATCCGGTGAATCAATTACACCTCTTAACATCGTCAAGAATTCAGGTACGATGCCTTCTACATTGTCCGTTACATAAACCTGGTTCTGATAAAGTTGAATTCTATCTTTTTGAATGTTAAGGTCATTGCTCAATTTAGGGAAATATAGAATTCCTGTCAGGTTAAAAGGATAATCCACATTCAAATGAATATTGAACAAGGGCTCCTCGAACTGCATAGGGTAGAGTTCCCTATAAAAATTCTTATAATCCGCGTCCTCAAGTTCTGACGGCTGTTTTGTCCAAGCCGGGTTAGGATTGTTTATGATATTATCAACCTCTTGTGTAGGCGCGGGATCTTCCTCCTTAGCCCCTTCAGGTTTTGGAAGTGTTTCGGTTTTTGTTCCAAATCTAATTGGGATTGGCATGAATTTATTGTACTTGTTTAATAGTTCTGAAATTCTGCCATCCTCTAAAAATTCAGTTGAATCCTCTGCTATATGAAGAATAATTTCAGTCCCTCGTTCTTCTTTTTTACCTTTTTTAATTGAAAATTTTGGTGAACCGTCGCAAGACCAGTGTACTGCCGGTTCATCCTTAAAACTCTTTGTAATGATTTCAACTTTGTCGGCAACCATAAAAGATGAGTAGAAACCAAGCCCAAAATGACCAATAATACCGGCATCTTTATCGCCATCCTTATATTTATCCAAAAATTCCTCAGCTCCTGAAAAAGCAACCTCATTTATGTATTTTTTCACCTCTTCCTCTGTCATGCCGAGTCCTTGGTCGATTATGTGAAGTTTTTTCCCTTCTTTGTCCGTCTTAACTTCGATTATGGGATTGCCATATTCCACTTTGGCTTCTCCAATAGATGAAAGGTGTTTTAATTTCATTGTTGCATCTGTGGCGTTTGATATTAGTTCCCGAAGAAATATTTCGTGATCACTGTAAAGAAACTTTTTTATGAGTGGGAAAATATTATCTACTGATACATTGATTTTGCCTGTTGCCATGTTATTTGATTTTTTATGAATTACAATACTTGGTAGTCAAAAAAAATACCATACTTGAATTCAATGACAAACTGACACAATTTCTAGCCAAAGCTAACGGTTGAAAACTTTAACAAATATTTTTGTTTAATAAAAATGATAAAACGTTAAACAATTGTTACATTTGTCATGACTGGGAGAAAGTTTGCTATGAAAAAGTCTAAATTGTTCTAGTTACTACTATTTTTAGTGGTTAGGTTGTTAGAAAACGTACTTTCTTAGGAAAGTACGTTTTTGTTTTGTGGAATTCCCAAGTGAGCTGAACTTCCATCTAAAGATAATGGCATAGCGTAATTTTTATTATCTTAGTTAACTGGTTTTAAAAAGAAATCCCCGTAATATTATGAAGCCAATTAAATATGTCTTTCAAAGTATAAACAAGCCCATATATGTATAATTCAAAGATTACTGGACTAGGTTATTTTGTTCCTGAAAATGTGGTTACCAATGATGATTTGTCCAAGGTAATGGATACTAATGATGAATGGATCCAAGAACGTACCGGTATAAAGGAACGACGATGGATTAAGGAAGGAGAGAATGATACATCTGCAATAATGGGAGCGAAGGCTTCAGAAATGGCTATTGAACGTGCAGGAATAGATAAAGATGATATTGATTTTATTGTGTTTGCTACTATGACACCGGATTATTATTTTCCTGGTTGTGGTGTACAAATTCAAGATTTATTAGAATTAAAAAATGTTGGCGCCATTGATATAAGAAATCAGTGTTCAGGTTTTATTTACGCGCTATCGGTTGCAGATCAATTTATTAAAACAGGAATGTATAAAAATATTTTGGTTGTCGGTGCCGAATACCACTCTAATGGTCTAGATAAATCGACTAGGGGACGAGGTGTTACGGTAATTTTTGGTGATGGCGCAGGAGCATGTATTGTATCACGAGAAGAAGACAACTCAAAAGGGATTTTATCTACTCATTTACATAGTGAAGGTAAATATGCTGATAAATTAATTGTTGAAGCACCAAGCATTAGGCACTGGGTGCCAGAAATAATTGAAGCTGGTGGCAAAGATTTATCGTATTTCCCATACATGGATGGTACGTTTGTATTTAAACATGCTGTGGTACGTTTTAGTGAAGTTATAATGGAAGGTTTGATGGCCAATGGTATGTCTAAGGAAGATATTGATTTATTAATCCCGCATCAGGCCAATTTGAGAATTTCACAGTTCATTCAGCGAAAATTTGGACTGAGTGACGATCAGGTTTTTAATAATATCATGAAATATGGTAACACCACAGCTGCTTCAATACCCATCGCTTTGACTGAAGCTTGGGAACAAGGAAGAATCAAGGAAGGTAATTTGGTTGTACTCGCTGCATTTGGAAGTGGATTCACTTGGGGCAGTGTGATTATCAGATGGTAAGGATTAAATGGGAAAACAACTATATAAACTATCCCCACCACTAATAAGGTTCATTGAAACCCAAAGGCTTTTTTTTGTGGCTACCGCCATGGATGAAGGAAAAATAAATCTTTCACCAAAAGGATTAGACACCTTTAAGGTATTAAATGAGAATAAGGCTTTATGGTTAAACTTAACAGGTAGTGGAAACGAAACTGCAGTACATTTAAAAGAGGATGGCAGAATCACGATAATGTTCTGTTCGTTTGAAGGAAAACCCCTGATTCTTAGATTATATGGGAGGGCCAAAACACATCATAGAGCTACTGAATTTTGGAATAAACATATTTCACTTTTCCCTAAGATAGCAGGAGGTAGACAATTGATTGAAGTGGAAATTGATTTGGTTCAGACTTCTTGTGGCATGGGAGTACCTCTTTACGATTACCGTCAACAACGCCATGAATTGGTGAGTTGGGCAGAAAAAAAGGGAGATAATGGACTAGAAAAATACTGGGCAGAAAGGAATTCCAAAAGCATAGATGGTTTTGATTCAGGTATTTTGGATTAAAAAATAAAACCCTGACGAATTTCGTCAGGGTTTCTTAACTGACAATGTTTTGGTTAGGACCAACCAACCATCATCCAAACCAGTCTTGCCAATTAATTTTTAAAGCATTCCACCACCACTACCACCATCATTTTTGGTATTGTTGTCCCTTCTTTTCTTTGTAAGACTTTGTTTCACCGATTGTTCACCTTAATTACATCACAAAAAATGAGGGTAAATAGCAATTTTGCTTTTCTAATTTGTTGTTCTTTTATTGCCCTAAGGCAAGTTGATTGATGATTGTTGTTTTATAATGGACGATGAATTTCAAGGATTGTTACCGATTATTTGGATTTTAACATTCTTTAACTGACTTGAAGAGCAGGCATTTGGCCGCTATGTTTTACCAAGATAATTGTGTGCTATAAAATATGTGGGAATGAATGGGAATATTAGTTATGAAAAAACTCAAAAATATAAAACCCTGACGTTACCGTCAGGGTTCCTTTTTGCTGATAGGCTATACTAAACACTAACCATTAACTATAAACATATAGCTTTCTCAACAACCTTTATATAGCTTCAAAAAGAATGAATTTCTGTTGTATTATCACTAAGACGTCTTTTTCATAAAAAAGTTACATTTGCAAAATAACTTTAACATATGAAAGACACTCTTGTTTTTGGGGCTTCATTGAAACCAAATCGCTACAGTAATATCGCAATAAATCGTCTTGCGGAAAAAGGAATCGCTACGAAAGCATACGGATTACAAGTAGGAGTAATACACGGTGTCGAAATTAATACCAATTTGGATGAAATCCAAGATATACACACGATTACTTTGTATTTAAACCCTAAAAGGCAGGAAATCCATTATAATGACATTATTAACCTACAACCTGCAAGGGTAATATTTAACCCAGGAACGGAAAATCCTCCATTTTACAAGTTACTGGAGAAAAATGGTGTCGAGGTTGTAATTGCCTGTACATTGGTTTTATTGGCAACCAATCAATACTAATAGTTTAGTTTATCGCTTTTTTTCACTTATTTTTTACGAATAAGCAACAATCCTATAAAGGTAATCAGTCCGTTTAAAGGGAGTAACTCATATCCGAAGACATATCCCCCTAAATTTTCAGGCGGTAATTTACCTAATATGAAGCTTATTACCACTGATAATATGGCCACGATCCATACATATTTGTCTTTCACTTTATATTTGGTGAAAATACCAAAAGCGAAAAGACCTAATAGCGGTCCATATGTGTAGGAGGCCACTTTTAAAAGCCCGTCAATTACATTGGTATCCAATATATGTTTAAAGGCGATTACTACTAGGATCAATAATAGGCTCATACCCACATGTGTGGCTTTACGGATCTTTTTCCTTTTATTTTCAGGTCTTTTCCCTATACCCAAAAAGTCAACACAAACAGATGTGGTCAAAGCAGTCAAGGCGCTATCGGCGCTGCTATATGCCGCGGCAATTAGGCCTAAAATAAATGTAATTCCCACGGTCATTCCAAGTCCACTATTCAAGGCGATTTCTGGGAATAAAAGATCTGATTTTGGTTTCCCATCCATTAAAGGGATTGCAATTTGAAATTTTTCCGCATAGATAAATAGCAGTGCTCCCAGAAGCATAAAAACAAAAGTGACCATAACCAGCACAATGCTAAAGCTCACCATATTCTTTTGTGAGTCTTTCAAGGTTTTACAGGTAAGATTCTTTTGCATCATATCTTGATCTAAACCTGTCATGCAAATGGTTACGAACATACCCCCAAGAAATGATTTTATCAAGTGGTTCTTGTCCATAAAATCATCTACAAAGAGTAGTTGGTTATATTGCTTCAGTTCATCGGAGGCTAAAAACTCCGCAAAACTCCAATCTAATTGCTCCAAAATAAAATAAATTGAAAGACCGACCGAAATTAGCATGAACAGGGTTTGTAAAGTATCAGTCCAAACAATGGTCTTAATACCACCTCTGAAAGTATAAACCCATATAAGTAAAATAGAGAGGGTAACGGTCACCTCAAAAGGAACATTCCAGGTATCGAACACAAACTGTTGCAAGACAATAGCTACTAGAAAAAGCCGAAATGCAGCTCCCAAGACCCGCGAAACGAAAAACGAAATCGCACCTACTTTATAACTAACAAAGCCAAAACGGTCGTCCAGATATTCATAAATTGAGGTTACATTTTGCCTGTAGTAAATGGGCAAAAGAACATAAGCTGTTACCAGATAGCCCAATAAATAACCAAAGACAACCTGCATATAGCTGAATTCGGAAGCTTCAACCCAACCAGGCACTGAAATAAAGGTTACGCCAGATAGCGAAGCCCCGATCATTCCAAATGCCACCAGATACCAGGGTGATTGCTTTCCCGCTTTGAAGAAATAGACATTGGAATCATTTTTCCCGGTGAAATACGATATCAATAAAAGTATGATGAAATAAGCCCCGATCAAGAGCAGAATATGGGTGGCTGTCATAGAAATAAATTTCAAATGCAAAGTACAAAAAGAAAAAATAGTGTGTAATTTTGTTGTTATGGATTTTTCGTCAAAACTATTGGAGAATGCGGTACATGAGATGTCGCAACTTCCGGGAATTGGAAAGCGAACCGCTTTAAGGTTGGTGCTTCATTTATTGAAACAACCTAATGGGCAAACAGCCAGATTATCTTCCTCACTTGAGGAATTAAGAAACTCGGTAAAATTTTGCGCTCAATGTCATAACATCTCGGATGTTGAACTATGTGAGATTTGCACTAACCCTAAGAGAGATGAAAGATTGGTATGCGTAGTAGAGGATATACGCGATGTTATGGCCATTGAAAACACAGGTCAATTCAATGGGCTTTATCATGTTTTAGGTGGGAAAATTTCTCCAATGGAAGGTGTTGGCCCGCAAGAACTGACAATTTCGTCTTTGATCAACAAAGCCAAGGAAGGTATAATAAAGGAGCTTATTTTTGCATTAAGCTCTACAATGGAAGGTGACACTACTAATTTCTATATTTTCAAACAACTGGAAGGAGTGGACATCAAAACTTCAACTATTGCCCGTGGTATCGCCATTGGAGATGAATTGGAATATGCAGATGAGGTGACATTGGGAAGAAGTATTTTGAATAGAATTCCTTTTGAAAACTCCTTAAAGGCCAATTAGAAATATAATAATATTAGAAAATAGTATTATTATTTATTAATTTTGCAAATAATCTATCTAAAACAGCGTACAAATTAGCAATATGTCAAAATTTGAATTGAAATTACCACGAATGGGAGAAAGTGTTGCCGAAGCAACATTGACTTCTTGGTTAAAAGAAGTTGGTGATACTATTGAAATGGATGAAGCGGTCTTTGAAATTGCCACAGATAAAGTAGACTCTGAAGTACCTAGTGAAGTGGACGGAGTGTTGGTGGAAAAAATGTTCAATGTTGATGACATAATAAAAGTTGGGGATATTGTTGCCGTGATTGAAATTAACGGAGAGGCTGATGAGTCCCATGAAACTCTTGTGGATATGGTAGACATGCCCGATATTTCTGAAGAGGTAATCGCTTCAGTCACTGAAACTATTGAAGTGGCAGATGCTACCGTTAAAGCACCTACCCAGGATTTTGGTTCTTCAGATCGGTTTTATTCACCTTTGGTCAAAAACATTGCAAAGCAAGAAGGGATCCCAGAAACGGAATTGGATACAATAAAAGGTACTGGCAAAGAGGGCAGAGTTACAAAGGATGATATTTTAGCTTATGTTGAATCAAGACATTCCTCAGGATCCACAATAGCTCGGGATTATGTTGAAAAACAGGAGCCTGTTGTTGTGAAAGAGGTTTTGCAGTCTGTTATTGAAAAGCAACAGGCTCCAAGAGTGGTTGCATCAAGTGGTGATGAAATAATTGAAATGACCCGAATGGGCAAACTCATTGCCAAGCATATGCTAGATAGTATTTCAACTTCGGCGCACGTGCAGAGTTTTATTGAGGTTGATGTAACCAACATTGTGAATTGGAGAAACAAAATGAAGGACTCTTTCTTTAAGACCGAAGGGGAAAAATTGACATTTACACCCATTTTTATGGAGGCTATAGCCAAGTCATTAAAGAAGTATCCCATGATGAATATTTCAGTTGATGGGGATAGGGTTATAAAGAAAAAGAACATTAACATTGGTATGGCGGCAGCCTTGCCTGATGGTAATTTGATTGTTCCTGTAATCAAAAATGCAGACCAATTAAATTTGGTTGGCATGGCTAAAGTGGTGAATGATCTGGCAGAACGTTCCAGGAACAACCAACTTAAACCTGATGAAATTCAAGATGGAACCTACACTGTGACAAATGTGGGCACTTTTGGCAGTGTCTTTGGAACACCGATTATTAATCAACCCCAAGTAGGAATTTTAGCTTTGGGAGCCATTCGCAAGATCCCTGCTGTTATCGAAACCAGTGAGGGTGACTTTATTGGTATTCGAAGTAAAATGTATATCTCACATAGTTATGACCATAGGGTGGTAAATGGTGCATTGGGCAGCATGTTCGCAAAATCGGTTGCGGATTATCTTGAGGCTTGGGATGTGAATCGGGAGGCTTAAGCGCGAAATAATCACAGATACCTGATTCGTCCTATTATGGGATTCTTGCATTAAGTAATTTTCTGTAAAATCATCATAAGAATTTGCGCACCTTTAAATCGGAACTAATCATTTCGTTAAAGTTTTCTAAGACTTATCTTTGCTAAAATATTAGGATTTATGGAACTTGAATTAACCAGACCAATTTGCTTTTTTGATCTTGAGACCACAGGCACGAATGTGGCCCATGACAGAATTGTGGAGATATCCATCTTAAAAGTATTTCCCAACGGTAATAAAGAAAGCAAAACTTGGTTGGTAAATCCTGAAATGCAAATTCCTGAAGTAGTGGTTGCAATTCATGGTATTTCAAACGAAAAAGTGGCCAATGAGCCAACGTTCAAGATGTTATCCAAAGAAATATATAATATGATAAAGGACAGTGATCTTGGGGGCTTTAATTCTGACCGTTTTGATATTCCGTTATTGGCTGAAGAAATGCTTCGTGCGGATATTGATTTTGATATGAAAAATATGGTTTCAATTGACGTTCAGACTATTTTCCATAAAATGGAAAAAAGAACCCTTGCAGCCGCCTATAAGTTTTATTGCAATAAAGAACTTACGGATGCCCATAGTGCAGCGGCTGATACGCAAGCTACCTATGAGGTATTGCTTTCCCAATTAGATCGTTACTCGGAATTGGAGAACAATGTTAAAAAATTAGCGGAGTTTTCAACCCATAAACAAACAGTGGATTTTGCAGGATTCATAGTCCTAGATGAAGAGCAGCAAGAAATATTTTCCTTTGGAAAGCATAAAGGACGAAAAGTATTGGAGGTCTTGGATAAGGAACCGGGTTATTTTGGGTGGATTTTAAATGCTGATTTTCCACTGTACACCAAAAAAGTCTTGACACAGATTAAATTAAGCAGACTAAACAATAAGTTAGGTTAAATGCGATTTTTTTCACTTACTTTTTTACTACTTACCCTTAATTTAAGCGCCCAGGAAATTCTTTTTGAGGGTCATGTTTTTGATCATAAAAGCAAAAACCCCATTCCCTATGTTAACCTTAGTTTTTTGAATACATTAAAAGGTACTTCTACTGATGAACAAGGACATTTCTTTCTAGATTTGCCAACCCCATACTTAGAGAAAAAAGTGCATATTTCATCTTTGGGTTATAGAGATACCATTGTAGTTGCCATAGATATTTTCAAGGCTAAGCGATTTGAAATGGTAGAAGAATCCTTTAAATTGGATGAGGTAGTAATATCTGAATCCTTTGGGAATTCCGATGTATTGAATCCCATTAGCAGTTATAGTTTAACCAGTGGATTCTCATCTTCAGCCACACCATGGGTATTGGCCCTGTACTTTCCTAATATTGGGGCACAGGAAAAATATATTGATAAGATCACCGTGTTCCTTCAAAAGAATAATAAATTCAAAAGGCCTACCGCCAAGTTTAGATTACGGATTTATGATGTCGATACTAATTCTAA
>JBATIW010000452.1:0-3236 GCA_049668005.1 Maribacter sp. | reverse complement strand
CATTACCCACATTCCAAGAACCAATATCCTGATTAAAAGGACTAAGGTTTGGATAAAACGCTAAACCCCCAAACATTCGAGACATATCAGTAACATTCCCCACATCCCAGGAACCGATATCTCGGTTGAATAAAGAACCTGAAAACATTTCCCTCATATTGGTAACCTTACTTACATCCCAATAACTGATATCTTGGTTAAAAGGGACACGATCATAAGAAGTAGACAAGGAAAAATTCGAAAACATTCCAGACATATCAGTAACATTGCCCACATCCCAAGAACCAATATCTTGGTTGAACTGTGTAGTAAAAAACAGTCCGGACATATCGGTGACTTTGGTTGTACAAACTGTAGTTACATCTTCACCAGCTATCACCATTTGTCGCAATAGGTCCTCATTAACAATGGTATATGTAATCCCATTAACTTGTGCCGTAACGCCAACTTGACCCCAATCGTAACACTTAATGGTTATTCCGTTTTCATCAAGGTAGATTGGTGATGGAGTTGGACAACCATTTTCATCTACACTTTCTCCACTTGGCGTATCAGGACAGGAATCCAAATCATCAGTTACACCATCTTCGTCTGCATCTGATTTTGTAAACACACCCGTAATAGCCATATCGGAATCCATGGTGATAGCTACAGGATTAGCTGTGCTTTGAACACTGCCAGTCCATTCAACGAAGAAATACCCATTGGAAGGGGTAGCCTCTATATTCACAACAGTGCCTTCATCAAAGGTGCCACTCGATGGGGCAGCCGTTCCCCCATCTGATGGGGTTATGGCAACATTCATGGTGTAGCTTATGGTCTCGTCATCAGCATCCTTTGTACAACCGAGAAGAAGAAGGATCATTACAGCGACCAATTGGGATAATCTGAGCATTTTTTTCATTTTCTACGAGCTTATAGATTTAACAAAAGAAATCTGACAAATGTAAAATTCACCTCAGGAAACCACAATGACCTGAATCATTTTTGGGGAAAGACTGATTTGAATCATCAGTTAAAATGGATTACTTAATTTTCTTTTAGGGGGAAATGTAAAATCAGGATTATTGACGTTCAAGGATTCATAGAAAAACCTTGATAATCAGTAAATAATAGCCGTGATCACAGACCAGTCCTATGTTTTCAAAGTAGGTTTTAGTGTTATCCTATAAAAGTTTTGCCATCCTGACCTAGGTCATGTAGTGTACTTCTACTTGATTGTACCTTCGAAGAATAAAATTTGTATAATCTTAAACACTAAAATTATGTCACTGGTAAAATTTAGAAGAAGACCTTGGGGAAATCTTATTACCCCAGATTTTTTTGGCAACGATGATTTCTTTAATGAGGGTTCTTTATTACGAAAAATGGATGAGCCTTCTATGAACGTTAAGGAAAACGATGACAATTTTGAAATTGAAATTGCAGCACCTGGTTACGACAAGAAAGATTTTGAGGTCAACATCGATAATGGATGTCTGAACATTTCAGCAGAAAATTCCAGCTCAAAAGAAGAAGAGGAAGATAAGTACAGCCGTAAGGAATTTAGTTATTCATCTTTTGAAAAATCACTTCGTTTGCCCGAAAATGTGGAAGACGAAGCAGTAAAGGCGACGTATAAGAATGGTATTTTGAAATTTAAACTTGCCAAGAAAAAGGAAGCCAAGAAACATACCCCAAAAACAGTGGAGATAACTTAGGAAATCGGAACATTCACAAATGCCCTCTTACCAAAGCTGAAATGCGTCTATGTAGAAAGGTTTGTGTTTGGGGGCATTTGTAATTTGGGTTTCCCCACACCTTCCAACATTCCAATGCATTCCCTGTAATCCAACGGTAAAATGACCCTAAAACCATTTTCACTTACTGCCCAACTCCTTGCAAAACAACTCAACAGTAATTTGGACAAGGGGTTGGAGGATGCGGTTGCCCAAAAACACCTTGAAGATTATGGAGAGAACCAAATTCCCCAACAGCGGCCTAAAAAAAGATGGCGCATTTTTGCCGAGCAGTTATTGGACCCCATCATTTATATCTTAACGGCAGCTGCACTCTTGTCCTTTGTCTTTAGCGATTGGTTAGAGGGTGTGGCCATTGGTATCGTTATTCTGATTTCGGTCACCATCGGGTTTTTTATGGAACTACGGGCTGTACGTTCATTGGAGGCATTGCGCAAGATGGGACAGGCAATGACCCGTGTGATACGATCAGGGAAAATCCTAAGGTTAAAAGCCTCTGAATTGGTGCCCGGGGACTTGGTACTGTTGGAAAGGGGCGATGTAGTTTCGGCCGATGCGCGTTTGGTCGAAGTTGATAATCTCTCCGTAAAAGAATCTGCCTTAACAGGGGAAAGTGTCCCGATATTTAAAAAAACGGCAACCCTTCCGGCCTTTACTTTAATGACCGAACAGAACAATATGGTCTTTAAAGGCACCCTTGTTACCACAGGAACGTGTAAAGCCATAATAGTGGCAACGGGAGAGAACACCCAATTGGGGAAAATACAGCAAATGGGCATCGATGCCCATAAGGAAAGCACTCCCTTGGAAAAAAAATTGAACCAGTTGAGCAAATGGCTTATTTGGTTGACCTTATTTTTTGCTGTCTTGATAGTTATTGCAGGCTATGTGCGTGGCAGGAATCTGCTACTGATGATAGAAACCGGAGTGGCACTTGCAGTGGCGGCAATACCAGAAGGCCTGCCTATTGTAGCAACCATTGCCTTGGCACAGGGGATGCTGCGATTGTCCAAAAAACAGGTTATTATAAAAAAAATGGAAGCTGTGGAGACATTGGGTGCAACCAATGTCATATGTACGGACAAGACAGGAACACTTACCGAGGATAAAATGAAAGTGCACACCTTGGTTTTTGAAGAAGCATGCATAGCGGATGTATATCATGAGGATAGTGGTTTTCTTGGTTCAATGCAAAAAAGAAAAGCTTTTGATAAGATAATGATGGCCGGCATTTTGTGTAACAATGTAAAGCTTATAGGTGAGGATGGGCATGGTGACTCCATTGAATTGGCCTTAATGGATTTTGCAAGGCATGCGGGCTATGACCCCGTATCCATCCAAAAAAGCAATCCCGAAAAATTGGAACTTCCTTTTGATGCGCAACGTAGGCTAATGGCAACGGCACATCAGCACAAGGATGGTTTTCATGTGTATGTTAAAGGGGCTTTTGAAAGTTTGGTCGTCAATTGTGATACTATTTTGCAGGATGGGAATATT
>JBATIW010000451.1:0-1846 GCA_049668005.1 Maribacter sp. | reverse complement strand
CTTTGAAGGAAGTGTTGCGAAAAAGGATAATAACTCCTATTTGGTTTCTTTTAAATCTGTTACCAATGCTGTGCTTTGTGCTTTAAAAATACAAGCTTCATATAAATATATAACCCCAAAGTTCGATGCCTTAAACCGGAGATTGAAAATTGGAATAAGCGCCGGCATCCCTGTTACTGATCAAGATGGGATTTTTGCAGAAGCCATCGCAATTGCTACGCAAATGTGTGAAGTAGTCCGTGGTCAGGTTATAATTTCTTCAACTATTAAGTCAATCTATGAAAGTGAGAATAGGCATGCTAGAATAGATAAAGAATTAATCAGAACCCTAAGCCTTCAGGAAGAACAATTTTTAATGCAGTTGATCAACTATTGTGAAGAATCATGGAGAAAACCAAAATTCGATGTTGGTACATTTAGTTCTGAATTGGGTTTTAGTAAATCACAACTATATCGAAAACTAAAGCAATTGACTGGTAAATCGCCCAACAATTTCATCCGGGAATATCGGTTGCATAAGGCAGTTGGATTATTACACGATCAATTTGGCAATATTTCAGAAATTGCCTTTGAAACAGGTTTCAATAGTCCCGCCTACTTTACCAAATGCTTTGGGGAAAAGTTCGGTATCCTTCCGTCAAAATATGCACAATTACATATTGCATAAGTAAATCATCCAAACCTAGTTTACAAATGGTTTGGCCATGGTACGCTTTTTTACTTCCCTTACTGTTTTAAAGGGTAAAATAACCCTCCACAAATTGATAGAAGGCCTATAATTGATTACATTCGAAGGTTTAATTGGCATCTAATTCAATACAATTCCTTGCACCCCTAAAATTGGTTGATAAAATGATAAATATCAGTTGTTTATAATTACTTCCTCAGTAATTTTGCTTAATAATTAAGTAGGTAATTCAGGCTCATTCAGTGCTTATGCCTGCTACAATGCAAACAGAATAAAAGTAATATTCCATGAAAAAAACCAGTAGATTATCCGCGGTATTGCAAGGTACAGTATTCCTTGTTTTCCTTACACTTTTTACGGTGCTAACAAGTTGTAAAGAAGCTACAAAAGAGACGCCCCAAGCTATTAATATGGAAACCGGGGAAAGTTTTGAAAAGGTTATTTGGCATATCAAGGCCATTCATCCAGATGGAAGGTTAATTGATGTTAAGGCAATTGATAAGGATGGCGATATTCATGATGTTAAGGCCATTCAAAATACTACCCAACGGAGCTTTATAGATATAAAGGCCTTAGTTGGTGACAGAGAACTTCCAGTCAAGGTATTGGTGAGTGGGGACAAATACACTAGGGTAAAAGCATTAGCCGATGATGGCAGCGTTTATGATATTAAAGCATTGACTCCTGAAGGGGATACTTTGGATGTAAAGGGAGTGAGTCGCACGAAAAATATCATCCATATAAAAGCAATTAATAAAGCAGGTGAATTTTATGGTGTAAAAGCTATATCCCCTGAAGGTAAGCTCAATGATGTGAAAGGCGTGAAAATGACCGATGAACAAACTGAGGTAATGATCAACGGCCATGCTGTTTATGCGCATATAAAAGCAATACCACAAGCGGGAATGGCAAGTAACAACGGACAATGGCACATTAAGGGCTTTCACCCTAGAGGAACTATTCTAGATATTAAAGCATTTGATGCGGATGGAAAGAAATATGATGTCAAGGCCATTCAGGATTCCTATCAGCGCAGTCTACTGGATATCAAGGCCATTGATGGTAACAACTTACTTCCTATAAAAATGATAGTAAGCAAGGATAAATACACCCCGATAAAAGCCATTTCTGCGGATGGTACCTTATTCGATGTTATGG
>JBATIW010000450.1:0-10276 GCA_049668005.1 Maribacter sp. | reverse complement strand
AAAAAGGACTGCCTCAATTTGACAATTTAATAGTACTTTCCATGTAGTGAATAGTATTCTAGCGGCGACTATTTTTGTTGTCCTTTATATTTTTAGAGGTAAATTGAAAAACCAGATTGGCTTTCTTTTTATGGGTGGAAGTTTCTTGAAATTCATCTTTTTTTTCCTATTGTTTTATCCGGCTTATAAAGCCGATGGCGAAATGAGCAGATTGGAATTTGCCGCTTTTTTCATACCCTATGGAATTTCGCTGATTATCGAAACGGTTTTCACAGCTAAAATGCTTAAAAAACTGTATTGAATATGACATTCTGTTATCTTCTTTAAATCCCTTAAAATAAACTCTAAAATGCTTTTTTCTTTTTAGGAGAATAGCTTACATTTGCAGCGATTTTTAGAGACCGATATTTTTAAGCGATATGCGTAAACCATTATTATTGAAAGTTCTTTTGGCCGCTGTACTTCTTCTGAGTAACAGTTCTTTCGCAAATACAAAAGAGACTGCTTCCGATGAGCCTAAAAAGGATCTCAAGACCGAAATCAAGGAATATATAAGCCACCATTTACAGGACTCACATGATTTTTCATTGTTTTCATATACCAATGATTTAGACGAACATATTTATGTAGGCTCGCCTTTACCTGTAATTTTATGGGACAATGGCCTTAAAATGTTTTCTTCATCAAAATTTCATCATGGCGAAACTATAGCCGAACTAGATGGGGATTATTATAAATTATACCATAATAAAATTTATAAAACCGATGCTGAAGGGACCATCAACTATGATGAAGACCATCACGCCACTAATGTTAAACCCATTGATTTTTCCATAACCAAGAATGTGGTTATGATAATAATCACAGGCGTATTAATGCTTTGGTTGTTTACTAGTTTGGCCAAATCCTATGCCAAGAACAATGGAGTGCCAACAGGTATGGGCCGTTTCTTCGAGCCTATTGTACTGTATATCAGGGATGATATTGCAAGACCCAATATCGGCGAAAAAAGATATAGAAAATACATGCCATTTTTATTGACCATATTTTTCTTTATATGGTTCTTGAATATGTTCGGTTTAACACCATTAGGGATTAATGTAACCGGGAATATTGCCATTACATTCTCATTGGCCATAATGACATTTTTAATTACCAACTTTACCGGAACGAAGGATTACTGGATGCACCAGTTCAATCCATTAGGCGATTCATTGCCTTGGTATGGCAAAATACCGCTGTACATTATTTTAATACCGATAGAATTGTTAGGCTTGATCATTAAGCCATTTTCCCTTTTGATTCGTTTGTATGCGAATATGCAGGCAGGTCATATTGTATTAATGAGCTTAATAGGTTTAATGTTCATTTTTAAAAGTTGGCTGGGTAGCCCATTATCATTTGCATTGGCATTTGCCATTTCATTGATAGAAATACTGGTTGCATTATTACAAGCTTATATTTTCACGATGTTATCTGCTTTATATTTTGGATTTGCATCCGAAGAACATGAGCACGAACACGAGAGTGACCCAGAATTGGCTCATTAATCGCCTTTTTTGGATTTTGAATTGAATTTTTAATTTTTAAACTAGATAGATTATGGAAATTCCAGTAATGGTAGGTGCAGGTTTGGTTGTTATCGGTGTTGGTATCGGTATTGGTAGAATCGGTGGTTCAGCAATGGACGCGATTGCCCGTCAACCTGAGGCTTACGGTAAGATTCAAACAGCGATGTTGATTGCAGCAGCGCTTATTGAAGGGATTGGTTTTGCTGCCCTATTTGCAGTATAAACTAAAATTTAAAAACAAATAGCTGTAACGGTTGGTTGCAGCTATTGTTTCTATTTAAGAATTAAGGTTTTAAAATTTAAAAAATGGAAAAGTTATTAAACGAGTTTTCAATCGGATTGTTCTTTTGGCAGACCTTATTGTTTGGTCTTTTATTGTTCTTGCTTTGGAAATTTGCATGGAAGCCGATTTTAAATGCCGTTAATGATAGGGAAGATGGTATCAAAGATGCTTTGGCAGCAGCTGAGAATGCTAAGAAAGAAATGCAGAACGTTACAGCTGACAGTGAAAAATTGTTGAAAGAAGCACGGGCGGAACGCGAGGGCATGTTGAAAGAAGCTCGGGAGATAAAAGACAAATTGATTTCTGAATCTAAGGAGCAAGCCAAAACTGAAGGCGATAAAATGATTAGACAAGCTCAAGCCGCTATTGAGAGTGAAAAGAAAGCCGCAGTTGCAGACATAAAAAACCAAGTTGCAGAATTATCTATTGATATCGCCGAAAAAGTCATCAAAGAACAATTGGGCAACAAAGACAAGCAGTTGAAATTGGTTGATGATATGTTGGGGGACATTAAATTGAACTAATCAAGAATGAAGGACACTAGAGCAGCCATACGATACGCCAAAGCAATTTTGGATATTGCCGTTGATAATAAGGCAACCGATGCAGTTGAGAAAGATATGCGCGCTGTGGTCAATACCATTTCCAATAGTAAAGAATTAAAGGATCTATTGGCAAGTCCTGTAGTTAAGGGAGAAGACAAGAAGAACGCTCTAACCAAGATCTTCAAAGGAAGTCATGTTATTACAGAAGGGATAATTAAACTTCTGGTAGACAACAAAAGAATAGGAATGTTGAATGAGGTGGCCTTAAAGTACATCATTCTTAACGAGCAATTAAAAGGTCAGGACGTAGCAGTTGTTACCACAGTTGTGCCATTGACAAAGGATTTGGAGAAGAAAGTCTTGGCACAAGTCGCAAAGATTACAGGCAACAAAGTTACCATTGAGAACGAAATTGATGATAGCATTATTGGTGGATTTGTTCTTAGGGTAGGCGATTTGCAGTTTGATGCTAGTATTGCCAATAAATTGAGCAATTTAAAAAGAGAATTTACGAATAGTCTATAATATATTTTAGGACTTTTAGAGTCCAAAAACTTTATATCTAAAACAAATGGCAGGAGTAAAAGCCGCTGAAGTATCAGCAATTTTAAAACAACAATTAGCAGGATTCGAAGCAACCGCGTCTTTGGATGAAGTAGGAACCGTATTGCAGGTTGGTGATGGTATCGCAAGGGTATACGGACTATCCAACGCCGAATATGGTGAATTGGTTGAATTCGATGGAGGACTTGAGGGTATCGTTCTGAACCTGGAAGAAGATAATGTTGGTGTAGTACTGTTGGGACACTCAAAAGAAATTGGAGAAGGTTCAACGGTTAAGCGTACACAGCGAATAGCATCTATAAATGTTGGAGAGGGAATCGTTGGTCGTGTAGTGGATACTTTAGGAGCTCCTATCGATGGTAAAGGAGCAATTTCAGGTAAGTTGCATGAAATGCCATTGGAACGTAAAGCTCCTGGAGTTATTTTCCGTCAGCCGGTAACTGAGCCATTACAAACAGGTATTAAGGCCATTGATGCTATGATTCCTGTTGGTCGAGGTCAACGTGAGTTGGTGATTGGTGACCGTCAGACAGGTAAAACCACGGTTTGTATCGATACCATTCTTAACCAAAAAGAATTCTACGATGCTGGCGAGCCTGTTTATTGTATATATGTAGCTATTGGTCAAAAAGCGTCCAATGTCGCGAATATTGCAAAGGTGTTGGAAGATAGAGGTGCTTTGGCGTATACAACCATTGTTGCAGCCAATGCATCTGATCCTGCACCAATGCAGGTATATGCTCCATTTGCAGGTGCTGCGATAGGGGAATACTTTAGGGATACAGGTAGACCGGCATTGATTATTTATGATGATCTTTCCAAACAAGCCGTTGCCTATCGTGAAATCTCACTATTATTGAGACGTCCACCAGGACGTGAGGCTTATCCTGGCGATGTTTTTTATCTGCACTCTAGATTGTTGGAACGAGCAGCTAAGGTTATCGCGGATGATGATATCGCAAAAAACATGAATGATTTACCCGAACCATTAAAACCAATGGTAAAAGGCGGTGGTTCTCTAACTGCCTTACCGATTATTGAAACCCAAGCCGGTGACGTATCAGCCTATATACCAACAAACGTAATTTCTATTACAGACGGCCAGATTTTCTTAGAGCAGGATTTGTTCAACCAAGGTGTTCGTCCAGCAATTAACGTTGGTATCTCGGTATCCAGGGTTGGGGGTAATGCCCAGGTGAAATCAATGAAAAAAGTAGCAGGTACGTTAAAACTAGACCAAGCCCAATTTAGGGAATTAGAGGCTTTTGCCAAGTTTGGGTCAGATTTGGATGCAGCTACCTTAAACGTAATTGAAAAAGGTCGTCGTAATGTAGAAATCTTAAAACAAGCACAGAATGATCCATTTACTGTTGAGGATCAGGTTGCAATTATCTTTGCGGGTTCCAAAAACTTGTTACGTGATGTTCCTGTTGAAAAAGTAAAAGATTTTGAAAACGATTACATCGAGTTCTTGAATGCCAAACACAGGGATGTGTTGGACTTACTTAAAGCAGGAAAGCTAACAGATGAGGTTACCGATACATTAACGAATGTTTGTAAGGATTTAACGGGAAAGTATAGAAGTTAGTTATAAGTTTTGATTCTTAATTAAAGAGAATGGCCAATTTAAAGGAAATACGTAATAGAATATCATCGGTTTCTTCAACGATGCAGATTACCAGTGCCATGAAAATGGTATCTGCTGCCAAGTTAAAGAAGGCTCAAGATGCAATTACTGCTATGCGGCCTTATGCAGATAAACTTACAGAGCTATTACAGAGTTTAAGTGCAAGTTTAGATGCTGATGCTGGAAGTACTTTTGCGGTAAATCGCCCTGTTAATAGGGTGTTGGTAGTTGCTATTACCTCAAATCGTGGTTTGTGCGGTGCCTTCAATACAAACATTATTAAACAATGTACAACTTTAACCCAAGAATCATATGTTGGCAAACATGTTGATTTTATAGCTATTGGTAAAAAATCAAATGATATTCTTGGAAAGAAAGCGACTATTGTAGCCAATCATAGTAAGGTTTTTGATGATTTGACTTTTGGAAATGTCGCTGTAATCGCTGAGGATTTAATGGAGTTGTTTAAAAATGGTTCTTATGATAGAATTGATTTGGTGTACAACAAATTTAAAAATGCAGCCACACAAATAGTAATGTCAGAACAATTTTTGCCTATAGTACCTTCAGAAGGTAAAGAGAGTTCAAGTACCGATTATATTTTTGAACCTTCAGAAGTAGAGATTGTTGAGCAATTGATTCCAAAATCGCTTAAGACCCAATTGTATAAGGCGGTTCGTGATTCTTTTGCCAGTGAGCATGGGGCGCGTATGACGGCAATGCATAAAGCAACAGATAATGCTACGGAGTTAAGAGACCAATTGAAATTGTCATATAATCAAGCAAGACAGGCAGCTATTACCAATGAAATCCTTGAAATTGTTGGTGGAGCTGAAGCGTTGAATAACTAAGCGAAGCTTAGTTCTGTTTCCTTATACGTAGTGGAAGCGGTAATAAAAAACAGACCTCACAACATGTGAGGTTTTTTTTTGACTACTACAAATTGAATTCACCCTCTTTGCCCCCTTAGTTTAAATACCTATTTTTAAACTCTAATTATTCCAGTTGAACCTTTTTAATAAACTTTTTAAGCAGACCGCGATATATGGTTTGGCAACTGTTTTGCCGCGGATGCTTTCATTTCTATTATTGCCATTGTATACTGGGGTGTTGGAAACAGCGGGTTATGGAAAGATATCTGTGATTTTTGCCTGGTTTGCAATTTTTAATGTGTTTTTGGCTTATGGTATGGAAACGGCTTTTTTCCGTTTTTATAATGGGGCTGAAAATAGAAAAACAGTAGTTTCAACATCCTTACTTTCCATCTTGGGGTCTTCCCTGATTTTTTTGGTAATTGCTTTATCCTTGCAAAATACCATGGCCCAATTAACGAATATCGATGTAAGGTATATTCGGTATGCTGTTCTAATATTGACTTTGGATGCCTTGGTGATTATACCGTTTGCATGGCTTCGGGCGAAAGAAAAACCTATGAAGTATGCTTTTGTCAAGATTTTGAACGTAGCATTTAATCTTGGATTGAATTTATTTTTCCTGTTATTACTGCCCATACTCGCCAATGCAAATCCAGATGGGATATTTAATGGCATATATAAACCTGATTTTGAGATTTCCTATATTTTCATATCCAACCTTATAGCAAGTGCAATTACACTGTCATTAATGTTACCCTTATACCGGAAATCGAATTATGTTTTTGATAAGGTCCTATGGAACAAGATGATGAAGTATGCGATGCCCGTTCTTGTTGCTGGAGTGGCCTTTACTATTAACGAGGTTTTTGATAGAATTTTATTGGAAAGATTATTGCCAGCGGATATTGCGGAAAGTGAAGTAGGCATGTATTCTGCTTGTTATAAATTGGCGCTATTCATGACTTTGTTTGCAACAGCGTTCAGGATGGGTATAGAACCTTTCTTCTTTAGTCATTCAAATACCGAGAATCCACAAAAGGCATATGCACAAATCACTAATTATTTTGTGGTTTTAGGTAGTATCATATTATTAAGTGTAGTGGTGTTTGCCGATGTTTTGAAAGAATTATTTGTTCGCAACCCAGAATATTGGAAGGCCATGGACATCGTTCCAATCATAATTCTTGCGAGCTTCTTTTTAGGAATTTACCATAACCTTTCTGTTTGGTATAAGGTGACGGATAGAACTAAAATTGGCGCCTATATTTCTATGATTGGGGCTATATTGACCATAATCATAAACCTTGTTTTTATTCCACATTTCGGGTATATGGCCTCAGCGGTAGCTACACTTACCGCCTATGGGTGTATGATGCTGATGTCCTTGTTTTTTGGTAGAATGTACTACCCCATTCCATATAACTTTAGAAAAATTTCGTTTTACCTCTTGATCTCCATTTTATTTTCGGCCTTGTCTTTTTACGTTTTTGATCGTAATTTGTTTTATGGCATCCCATTATTGATCGTATTTTTGGGAATGGTTTACAAGCTTGAAAATGATAACCTCAGAAAAATATTTCTTAAAAAATGAATATAAAGATTACTAATAAATCTGCCCATGCGTTGCCCCATTACGAGACCATGGCCTCTGCTGGGATGGATTTGAGGGCGAATATTACAGAGGTAATAACATTACAACCTTTGGAACGCACAATCGTCAAAACAGGATTATTTATTGAACTACCCATTGGTTTTGAGGCCCAAGTACGCCCAAGGAGCGGTCTAGCGGCCAAAAAAGGCATAACCGTACTGAATTCCCCCGGAACAGTGGATGCCGACTATCGCGGGGAGATAGGGGTTATTCTGGTAAATTTATCGAATGAGGCTTTTGTAATTGAAAATGGTGAACGTATTGCACAATTGGTAATTGCAAAGCACGAACGTGCCGAATGGAATGAAGTAGATCAGTTATCTGATACGTCAAGGGGTGCGGGTGGTTTTGGAAGCACTGGAACCAAGTAGTTACTAGGATACCCATTTGTTGTTTCACCATTCTGGAAGAATATTGTCCCATATTGCTTTAAGGGTGTTTTAACAGAAAAGATGTAAACTCTGGAATACTAATTGATAGTTTTACGCTGTTATCCTATTGGATAAGGCTTGTACAATAACCAATTATGGGAAGATTAAAATCGGTATTATTAATTTCAATGGTATTTGTGCTTACCACAATATTTGGTATTGCGCAAGATCAGGAGATCAATATCGAGGATAGTGCCGAGGTTTTTTTAGAGGACTATTCAGATGCTTTTCAAGAAAATTTTTTCGAGGCATTAAAACAAAAGGGGATTGAAAATTATGATAAGGCCATAAATCTGCTATTGGCATGTAAACTGATTGATTCTACAAGTCACGTAGTCGACCATGAGTTAGCCAAGGTTTATTTGCTTGATGAACAGTATATCGCGGCACAGGATTACGCGATTGGGGCATTATTGTCAGAGCCAACAAATCTGTGGTACCTTAACACTTTGGTTACATCCATCCAAATGCAAGGCAGTTCTTTAGACCAAACCAATCTCAACATCCCTTTTGAAAACAATAAACTCAAAGAAAATTTAGCCTTGATTTATTTTAAGCAAAAGAACTATCAAAAGGCATTGACTGTACTCACAGATATCAAAAAATCTACTTTTACCAAGGATTTATCTGCAAAGATCAAGGATTCAATAATCAAGCTTGAGGCAAAGGAAAGCACAGCGGAAATTCCTGTTCAAAATGAAATCAAGACTAATCCCATAGAAGAACTTAAAGTACAAATGGCTGAACTTATGACCCAGAACAAAATTCAGGAATTAGTGGAGCAAAGTGAAGAAGCGATGGAAAATTATCCGGCACAGCCCTACTTTTATTATATAAATGGGCACGCTCTAAATAAAAGTGCCAAGCATAAGGCAGCCGTGACGATTTTGGAAGCGGCCTTGGATTATATGTTGGACGATGTTCCATTATTGAATAAAATATATCAGGAATTGGTTGATGCGCATACGGCATTGAATAATTCTTCCGAAGCAAATATGTATCTTCGTATGATAAAACCGGGGTTTTAGACTATGGCTACCTTAATTCGATGGGCACAACTTAGTGTTATTATTCTACTACTATTTTCCTGTAAATCAAAGAAGCTTACCACCGCTGGTGCCGTTGATGAAAATATGTCTGCAAAAAGCATCATTAGAACGCATTATCAAAATCAAATTAACTTCAAAACACTAAGTGGTAGAATGAAGATTGCTTATTTTGATGGGGAATCAACCAAAAGTGTTACTGTTAGTTTAAGAATGGAAAAAGACAAGGCCATTTGGATCAGCGCACCTTTAGGAATTGTTAAGGCATATGTGACCCCAACTAGGGTTACTTTTTACAATAAATTACAGAATGAATATTTTGATGGCGATTTTTCTTATTTAAGCAATATGTTGGGTACTGAACTGGATTTTGACAAAGTACAAAACCTGCTTTTAGGGCAGGCGCTTTTTGATTTGAGAAATGCAAAATATGATGCTTCAATATCAGAATCGGATTATGTGCTAAAACCCAAAAAACCAATGGTCTTATTCAAGACCATGTATGCCATTGAACCGGATAATTTTAAGATTTCTTCACAGCAATTATCCCAACCTTTAAAGAAACGAGTGTTGGATATTGAATATAAGAACTATAAAAAAATCAATGAAAAAGTATTGCCCGATGAAATTGTGATAACCGCGATTGAAGCAAATGCCAAAAATATCATTGATTTAAACTATAGAAATATTGAATTTAATAGGACCTTGAATTTCCCTTATAAAATACCAAAAGGTTTTAAAAAGATTGTAATAAAAACAGATGCTTTGTAAACCCCTTTTCCTCATAAGTTTTCTTGTGCTTTCGACCTTTCTAGCAACGGGCATTACGTATGCCCAAACGAATGAACAAAAGGCCTTGGAAGTTAAACGAGAGCAACTTCAGAAAGAAATAAGTGAGATTAATCGCTTGCTTTTTGCTGAAAAAAAAGAAAAGGGAAATGTGTTAGATCAGATGGAGGCTTTGGACAAAAAAATTAATGTCCGCCAACAATTGATTCGGGTGACCAACCAACAATCAAATTTATTGAACAGGCAAATCAATGCCAATATTCGAAATATCTCAAAACTACGAACTGATCTAAAATCATTGAAGGAGGAATACGCTACTATGATACAGAAGTCGTATCAAAACAAATCACAGCAAAGTAGATTAATGTTTCTTTTGTCCTCCGAAAACTTTTTCCAGGCTTTTAAACGCATGCAGTATTTGAAACAATATACACAGTATCGTAAGGAGCAGGGGGAACAAATAATGGTCAAAACAGATGAACTCACCCAATTGAATATTGATCTTACTACCCAACGCAAAGAGAAAGACCAATTGATAGCCACAAACAATAGGGCCAAGGCACAATTGATGAAGGAAATGAAATCACAAAAGGAATTGTTGGGGAGTATTCGCCAAAATGAGAGCAAGTATGCCACAGCCATCCGAAAGAAAAAAACGGAAGCACGTAAAATAGACCGACAAATTGAAAAATTGATTCGAAATGCGATTGCCGCTTCGAATAAAAAGGCAGGAGCAGGAAAAGTCACAAAGGCATCTTCGAATAAATTCATTCTTACTCCAGAAGCAACCCTGGTGGCCAATAATTTTTCCGCAAATAAGGGAAAACTTATTTGGCCGGTGGAAAAAGGAATAAAAAGCCAAGGTTTTGGGGTATATAAAGATGCGGTTTATCC
>JBATIW010000449.1:0-3494 GCA_049668005.1 Maribacter sp. | reverse complement strand
GTTTGAAGGTATACAAGGGTCAATTACCAAGCCATCGTAATCCGTTTTAACACCTAAAATGTATTGGGTAATTGCAAAGAAATTCCAGGAAGCGGTTCCGGATAGCCAGGAGTTTTTGGCTTCCCCTGGTTTAAAAGCCTCTTTCCCGGCAATCATTTGACAATATACATAAGGTTCAACCTTATGTAGCTCGGAAATGTCCTCTAAAAAGCTTGGTGCTATTTTCGTATAGTATCCATAAGCCTGATCACCTCTACCCAAAACAGTCTCCCCAATCATGATCCAAGGATTGTTATGACAAAATATTCCGCCATTTTCCTTATAACCAGCAGGATAGGTTGAAATCTCGCCATATTCAATATGGTATTTGGTGAATGCCGGACTATTCAAGACAATACCATACTCGCAATCCAAATGCTCTTTAACAGCGTTCAACGATTTTTCCACCATGCCTTCATCCATCCCAATTTCAGCCATTGTACACCAGCCCTGTGACTCTATAAAGATCTTTCCTTCCTCATTTTCGTTGGAGCCAATTTTATTTCCAAAATAGTCATAGGCACGTAAATACCAATCGCCATCCCAACCATGGGCTTTTACGGCTTCAATCATATTGTTTACATGTTTCCCAGCTTCTTTGGCTTCCTTCCCATTTCCTATTCTTTCACAAAGCTTCACATATTCCTTTCCGTAAACCACAAAAAGGCCTGCAATCATCAATGATTCTGCCGTCTTACCCTTTTTATTTCCGGTGGTCTGAAAAGATTCGTTTGGATCGTCTGAGAAGCAATTTAGATTTAGGCAATCATTCCAATCCGCTCTTCCAATTAAGGGTAATTTATGTGGTCCCAAATTATTGACTACATGGTAAAACGAGGCCTTCAGATGCTCAAAATGTGGTTTGGCCCGCGAAGCATTATTATCAAATGGTACCATTTCATCCAGCAGGGAAAAATCACCAGTTTCCTTGATATATTCCGTGGTTGAAAGAATCAACCATAAAGGATCATCATTAAAATCACCTCCAACGGCCGAATTACCCTTTTTTGTAAGTGGCTGGTATTGATGATAGCAAGAACCATCTTCGAACTGGGTAGATGCAATATCAACTATTCGTTCCCTGGCCCGTTCTGGAATTTGATGCACAAACCCAATTAAATCTTGATTTGAGTCCCTAAAGCCCATGCCGCGGCCAATGCCCGATTCAAAAAATGAGGCCGAACGTGACATATTGAAAGTAACCATGCATTGGTACTGGTTCCATATATTCACCATACGATCCAAGCGATCATCACCAGAATCGATGTTAATCTTACCTAATAATCTATCCCAATATGCCCTTAAGTCATTATATGCGGCATCTATCTTTTCAACGGTATCGAACTTGGCCAACATGGCTTTAGCTGGTTTTTTATTGATAACCGCCTTGCTTTCCCATTTATCATCCTTGTCTACCTCAACATAACCCAGCATAAAAATCAAATCGCGCTGTTCACCAGGTTTCAATTCAATTTCAATATAGTGGGAGGCTATCGGCGACCAACCATGTGCTATGGTATTTTTAGGTATACCCGAGTTAACCACATCCGGACTATCAAAGCCATTATAAAGCCCTAAGAAAGATTCCCTGTCTGTATCATAACCATCTATTGGGGCATTTACAGAATAGAATGCATAATGGTTTCTTCTTTCCTTAAATTCCGTTTTGTGGTAAATGGTTGAATCCTCGATTTCCACCTCGCCGGTGGAGAAGTTTCTTTGGAAGTTCGTCATATCGTCCTCAGCATTCCATAAACACCATTCAATAAAGGAGAAGAGTTTTAGCTTCTTAGGTTCGGAAGATGTGTTCTTTAAAGACACTTTTTGAATTTCCCCCCAAAACCCCAAGGGAATAAATTGTAATATTTGGGCCTCTACCCCATTCTTCGAACTATTGAATTTGGTATAGCTCATCCCATGTCTACACTCATAGGTATCCAATTCGGTTTTAACCGGTTTCCAACCAGGTGACCAAGTCGTATCCCCATCTTTTATATAAAAGTATTTACCGCCATCATCAATGGGGACATTATTATATCTATATCGGGTTAATCGTCTAAATTTCGCATCTTTATAAAAGGTATATCCTCCTCCAGTATTAGAAGTTAAAGAGAAGAAATCCTCATTTCCCAAATAATTGATCCAAGGGTATGGGGTTTTAGGATTAGTAATCACATACTCCCTATTGGCATCATCAAAATGACCGTATTTCATATTGTAAATATTTATTCCTTAGTATTATTATTCCTGAAGCCTTCTGTTATTCAGTTCTAAAGTAATCTCATCAAGTTTCTTTTGGGTAAGTGGATATAAGAACATTAAACCTGCCGCTATCATCGTTATTATTGCAGGTACCCAGCTCATCAACATTATAATTCCGGGAATTGCCCCTTCAATTGAACTTGCATCCTGACCGTTGTAAGCAAAAGCACCCAAGACCAAACCGATTATTGCCCCAGCGATTCCGCCGCCGAATTTTGTGGCAAAAGACCCTGCGGAATAAATAAGACCAGTGGCCCTTCGGCCATTTTTAAATTCTGAGTAATCTGCAGCATCACCAAGCATAGCAAAAAACAAGGTTGGGAAAATAGCCGCTGCGTATTCAGAGATAATACCAATGGTGAAAATAGCGCCAATATCATCTGGGCCGCAAAATGCAAGTAGTGCGTTTACTCCACCAGAAAATATCAAAGCATATATAAAGAGGTTGCGTTTTCCAAACTTTTTTCCTAAGGGTGAAGTTGCCATGGCGCCAATCACGGATGCAATCATTAAACCAATCAAAAATGAAGCTCCCAATAATTGATTGTTCAAATAATGGGTAAAGTAAATGATCACAATACCTTGCTTAATTGAATTGTAAATATTGAATAAAAGCCCAATGACCAATAATACCAACCAAGGTTTATTTGATATTAAATCCTTGAAATCCTTTCTAAGATCGTTTTTCTGTTCTTTGGGGGGTTGTATTCTTTCTTTAGTGGTATAGAAGGTCAAGAACATTAGTATCGCGAGAAAAACGGACATTAAATACATTGAATTACTATACCCCTTTTTTTGGTCAATAATAGTAATCTTGTTTTGTGTAAGGTCTTCTTCACCATCAACAATAAAGGCATATTTCTTATCGGCCACCATTGAGAAACTTTTCCCATGGGTTGGTTCGTTCTCTTCTGATTTCATCTGAGGGTCGTCCCAAGAGAACATGGCAATACCATCATCTGTTTTAATATTCACATTATCAACATCAGAAGGGGCAGATACAACTACTTGGTATTTATCCTCATCCAGCTTATCAACTTCAATATTCGGGTTAACATTACCATAATAAGCGACCAAAAAAAGTAAAGCACCTTGAACCAGCATACCACCGCCAAAAGCACCTACCATTCTATATGAACCCAAACTTGTACGCTCCTTATCATCGCCAGTCATTACAGCCATAAGAGCACCAT